>CAJQNE010000194.1 GCA_905479545.1 uncultured Gammaproteobacteria bacterium
GCTCAGCGTTACCGGAAAGGTCAGGCTCCGCGCATCGTGCTCACCAGAGCCTTCAAAACCACTGGCATCTGCGACCCGCAGCTGCGGCGTCGGTGGGTTGCTACCGCCAACTTCATCACCACCGCTATCGGGTGTGGCTGGATTACCTCCGGTTGTGGTCGTTGGTGAATGCGGGCTCTGGCCGCCACAAGCGGCGATAAATAGTAGGGCCGTTGCTAATAGAAGACGAATAAGCGTCATAAAAATTCTCGCTATGCCGATCGGATATTGCCACCGCAAAAGCTAATTGACATGGCTATCCAGACTGTATTTTTGTATTCGCTTAATATAATCTTATTATGCTTTCGCAGCAACAACAGCTTAGAGCAGAGTGGCAATCGGCGATAACCGGTTCAAAGACCACTAAATGTGTCAGCACAACGGTCGTTGCCGCGGCGAATAGAAACAACGTCGGAAGAAATAATATTGCGCCTAGATTAATTATTGCGACGGTGGCGTGCAGTAAGTGGTCGGCTATATTGTAATGGCTAGGATCATCCCCAATTTAATGGACAGAGCTGTTGAGCTCTTTCGGTGTGGTACTGAGTGTTAATTGCCGGCGCCGATTTAAACCATAAAAGTGAGAATTATTATGAGCATCAGTAAAAAAGACGCTTACGTAGAAAAAGCTCAGGCAAAAATCGACGAGCAAGCGGCCAAACTTGAACAACTCAAGGCCAAGGTTCGCGGCCAGGTTGCCGATGGCAAAATTGAGGCCCATGGTCAGATTGATAAACTTGAGTCGAAGCTGGCACAAGCGAAAGGCCAGTTAGCAGAAGTCATCGATTCCGCTGAAGGCAAGTGGGAGGCCTTGACCGACCGCTTTGATGACTTGGCTGATGACGTTAGCTCAAGCGTGAAGAAGTTTTTCGGAAAAGCCTGACCATCAGATAGGTCACCGACCCCTTGGTCGGTGACCTATTGACTCATAGCCGGAGCAAAGAAATGAGCTCTGGTGATAGTGGCGCGGTTCGGCCAGTGGTGTAAGCTAATCACGGCCCTAACAAATCAAAGTTCCCCACTAATGACTTCACCGGTTGTGCAGAATTCTGCCACCTTAAACGCGCCGGGCGGCGATATCGCTGCCGCTTTACCAGCTAAGCCGCTGGCCAAACTGGCCAGACGCTGGCAGCAGCTTCGGCATTGGCTACTGCCGCTGCTGGTCGTGCTGATCTTCTGTGGTGCAGCCTGGCTCATCTACGACCAGCTGCATCGTTATCGCTGGTCTGATATTAAATCCGCCATTACCGCGCTACCGAATTACCGGCTACTGCTAGCGGTGCTGGTGACGGCTCTTAGTTATGCGTTCGTGGTTTGCTACGACTGGCTTGCGCTGCTGTATCTGCAGAAAAAACTGCCGCTCTCGAAGGTAGCTCTGACGTCTTATTTGGCTTATGTCTGTAGCTACAATATG
The DNA here is from genome assembly GCA_905479545.1 of uncultured Gammaproteobacteria bacterium. GTDB lineage: Bacteria > Pseudomonadota > Gammaproteobacteria > CAJQNE01 > CAJQNE01 > CAJQNE01. The sequence continues at coordinate 1,454 of CAJQNE010000194.1, forward strand.
GGTTTCGCCGGCATGGGTGGCGCGGCGATGCGGGTGCGCTACTACAGCGCTGAGAAACTCAGCGGTTGGGACATTGCCCGTTTGGTGAGCTTTTGTGCGGTGAGTTTCTGGATAGGGCTGTTTGCGCTTGCCGGTGTAGTGCTGATATTCGGCAATTTCCAACTACCGCCGCGCTTCGCTGGTAGCTTTACCAGCCAGCAATTTGGTTATATGTCCGGCTCTTTGTTGCTGTTACTGCCTGCGCTCTACCTCGGCATGCTCAGCATTCGCGATGAGCCGATCAAGATCTGGCACTACACCCTGGACTTGCCGAGCATTCCCATCGGGCTCGCGCAGATTACTACCTCAGTGTTCGACAACATGCTGGCGGCCTCGGTGCTGTGGATTCTGCTACCCGATACCGGCTTAGGGTTCTTTGGCGTGTTGACAATGTTCATGTTGGCAGCCGTTGTTAGCTTAATCAGTCACGTTCCCGGCGGTATCGGCGTTTTTGAAGCCGTCATCCTGGCGTTGCTGCCCGATTCTGTGGATCGCACCGCGGCCGTTGCCTCGCTGCTGATGTATCGGGTTATTTTCTACCTGCTACCGTTGCTCGTAGCCGCAGTGCTGTTGTTCGGTCATGAGCTACACCGCCGACGCGAAGCTCTTAGTGAGTTTAGTCAAAAAATGGGCGACAGCGTGAGCAAAGCCCTGCCGTCAGTCGTGCCGCGTGTTTTGGCGATCGTGACATTTTTATCCGGCGCGATATTGTTGCTTTCCGGCGCGGCGCCCATTGAGCAAAGCCGCTTCGATTTACTGCATCGCGTGCTACCACTACCCCTGCTCGAAACCAGCCACTTCCTCAACAGTTTGGTGGGTCTACTGCTGATACTGGTCGCCCGCAGCATTCAACGCCGTCTCGACATTTCCTGGTACGTTACTATGGGTCTGCTGGCAGTGGGCAGCGTGCTATCAATTACCAAAGGTCTGGATTGGGAAGAGGCTATAACGCTGGCGGCAGTGATGCTGCTGATGTTGCCTTGCCGAAGCTATTTTTACCGTAAATCATCACTGACCAGCCAAACCTTCTCGGCCACCTGGCTGGTTGCGATTGGCGTGACTCTGGCAGCTTGCTTATGGCTGGGATTGTTTATGTACGGCCATGTGCAATACAGCGATCAGCTATGGCGGCAATTTTCCTTAAGCGCCGACGCTCCACGCTTTCTGCGGGCTACCGCCGGTGTGGCTATCCTGCTTGCACTGTTCGGCTTAGTACGACTGTTTACCGGTAATAGTCGTCCACACAGCCACTCGGTTACCGCAGCCGAAATAGCTCAGGCCAGGAAAATTGTTGCTGCTTCGCCGTCTGCCACGGCTCATCTGGCTCTGCTCGGCGATAAGCGCTTGCTATTTAGTGAATCTGGCAACACTTTCATAATGTACGCCAGAGTCGGCCGTACCTGGGTCACCATGGGTGATCCGATCGGGGCACAGAATGAGCTGGAGAGCATGATCTGGCAGTTCATCAACCTCTGTGATTTGCATGACGCCCGACCGGCGTTTTATCAGCTTTCACCCGAGACGTTGGAGCATTATCTGGAATGTGGACTGTCGCTAACCAAGCTAGGTGAGAACGCCAGAGTGTCACTGGCAGAGTTCTCGCTGGACGGCGCTGCTCGCAGCGATTTCCGCAATCGGCTACGTAGAGCGGAGCGTGATGAACTGACCGTCGAAGTAATACCACAATCAGCTGTGGCGACGATTTTGCCGCAGCTCAAGCAAGTTTCGGATGAATGGCTGGAATCCAAAGATATCCGCGAAAAGGGCTTTTCATTAGGTTATTTTGATCCACTGTATTTGTTGGAGAATCCGGTCGCGGTAGTGCGTCAACACGGCAATATCGTCGCCTTCGCTAATATTTGGCGAAGCGCTGACAACGTAGAGATCTCAATCGATCTGATGCGTTACAGCAATAGCGCTCCTAAAGGCGTAATGGAGTACTTGTTCCTTAAGCTAATTGAGTACGGCCAGCAACAAGGCTACCAATGGTTCGGTCTTGGGATGGCACCACTCTCTGGTATTGAAAGCGGCCAGTCTGCACCGCTCTGGTATAAGTTCGCCGATGCCCTCTATGAACACGGCGAGCACCTTTATGGTTTTCAGGGCTTACGCGAGTGGAAAGAGAAATTCGATCCTGAGTGGCGGCCGCGTTATCTGGCCAGTCGCAACCCGATGCTATTGCCGTTCGTGCTGACTGATATAGCCAGGTTGGTGTCCTTACGTGAGCCTAAATCGCGGCCCCTACCCGAGGCTGTCGACGGTGTCGGTCCGTTATCGGCCGATTCGGCGGTGTAACCGTTCGATACGAGCTAGTCACTACTGCGAATCGGGTTTAGCCAGCAGCGAGTCGGTTTCGCCAATATCGAATAAAGGTACTGGCTGGCTCAATTTTGCCGATTAGCCTGCAGCTGCTTTAATGGTAACGATAACCGGCGGCGATGGCGGGGCTTAGCTTTAGCCATAAATTCCTGCACGCGTGCCAAATCAACGGCGTAGCTGTCACTGGGATAAAAAGCTGTGCCAAAGCGGAGCTCACGACGACCGTAGTCCAATGCTATAGGAATGATCGGCACATTCGCCTCACGGGCAATGCGGTGAAAGCCACTTTTCCAACAGCTGGCGTTTTTTCTTGTCCCTTCTGGCGCAACACCAAGCCACATCGGTTTGCTATTCAGTTGTTGTACACATTGAGTCGTCACATCGGTCGCTGCGGAACGATTTATCGGCAGGAATCCTATCCATCTCAGTAGCCGGCCAAACGGGCCGACAAACATACTGCTTTTCATCATAACTCTGAGATCAATGCCCAGAGCCAGCATAGCGGAAGCGGCAACTATGCCGTCAATGTTGGATGTGTGAGGCGCGCCGATTGCAACCCCTCGCGCCGTGGAAGGTACCTGACCGACTATTGTCCAGCCACCCGATCTTAGTAACCAGCGACCTGTACGACGTAGCCAACGAGATACCGGGCTGAGGCTGCGACGCGGCAGATTGTCATCAGCGTCGAGTTTTTCGAGCAAGCTGGTTGCCCGGCGCGCTATCAGTGGTTTTTCACTATTCATTGTCAAGCCTTTAATGTGAAAGGGCCGTTTTCAGCCTCGCGGCAGGCCGCGACTTTGAGGGTTTGGGTAGGCCGATGCGCTGCATGGCACCCAATGCCACGGCAGGTAACAACACGCTGCGGGTTTGATAGCCGGCCGTCCAGAAACCACCATGGATTGCGTTGTGGCTAAACAACCGTTCGGGCGCTTCTTGAGTAAAATCATCGTCGCCCTTAGTGTCGCTCAGATCATGCAATAACATGGCTGCCATGAGCGAATTAGTCGTTTCTGGCGCAAACGCCACAGCACCGAAGTAGGCGCAACCGGCGTATCCCATTTCGAACAATTTGTTACTGGTAACCGAACGAGTAGTGGTGGCGGGCGCTAGGTTGGCGGACACCATTAAACCCTCGGCTTGAGCCACCGTGGCGCGCCACCGTTGAATTCGCTTAGCCAAGCTATAGTTCGGGCCTTGCTGCGGCAGAATGCTATCGATTAAGGCTAAGCCACTGGCGTGCCCACGAATGTTACTGGCATACAAGCGCCCGCCACTAACGGCCGAAAGCAGTTTTGCGGTCAGCCGGCCAATGGCAGTACCACGGCTGGCGCATGTCTCAGCGACTCGTTCTGTCACCGCGTAGCTATCAGTAGGCGTGAGCATAAACGCGTAAGTTAGCTGCGGGTTGTCAGCTTGCATATGCTGCACCAGGAAATCCATCGCCATTGCCAACTGCACGTGCCGCGCGCCATCAAGATAGGCGTAGCAGCCAATGCAAATGGCGTCGTCAAATTGTTTTAGCCACTGCAATATTTCTGGCGTTTCTGTCAGTAAATCGGCTCCAGCGATCGTCGCTAGCGGGGCGTCAGTATTACGGTTAGCTGAGGTATTTTGTCGGGTGGGAATTATAAGTGTGCCGGCACTATCTTCAGCAGCTTGTATCAATTTTGACCAAAGGGCTGGTCGCGGTATATCGACGGCTATTACCGTGGCACCGCGGCGCAATAGCTGCTCACAAGGCCCGACCTCCGCTGCGGCGCCCAGTAAGATAAATTTCTTACCCGCCAACGAAGGAGCTTCGTTGCGGAGGCTGGTTAGCAGCACTTCCGCAGCTTCCGGCTCCATCACCTCATCGCGACGCCATTGTTGAATCTGTGACTCTAATGGCTCGTCGGTAAAGACTTTATTATTGAACGGCACGCTGAGGCTGGTATCAACCACGGCAGTGCCGCGAACGGTTGCTGTCACAAACAACGGCTTAGTGTCGTCAGCTAGCGGTGCCAGATTCGTCGCGCCACCGTCACCTACGAACTCAAAATTCTTCGCCGCTTCTGCCAAGCCTGCCCGCGCTATCGACACAGCCAACTCAGGATGCTCGGTCGCCATCTCTGTTAGTCGGTGGAAATACTTGCCGTAATTGCTCCGCCAGTTTTTCTCTTTCGCTGCTCGCGCTGAGGTGTTCGTGTCAGCTTCAGCCAAAGCGGCAGCAACAATTCTACGGCCCACCGCTGAGGTAGATGGCGACTTCGCCTGCTCAGTGCTGCGAAAAACCAAGCCTTGCTGAGCGGCTCGCTGAGTTTGTTCCGACATACCAAGCATTTCCTTTGTAAAACCGAAGAGTTATTAAGATAACAGTTGTTAACTGAAATGCGCAACCAGTATATGCTCGTGATGCGATAATCGCTTTGCTTACTTATATTCCTAATTCTGAACAGTTGTAAACCGAAAACGGTAAACTATTCTCATGACTAGCCGGCTCGAACAAAAAACTTTAACCCGGAAAAGGCTGCTGGATGCCGCTAAACAGGAACTCAGTGCTGAGCGTAGTTTCGCCTCTTTATCGTTACGGGAAGTGACTCGCGGTGCTGACATTGCCGCACCAGCTTTCTACCGACACTTCCGGGATATGGATGACCTTGGCCTTGCATTGGTAGACGAGGCAGGTCTGGCGTTGCGTCAGTTGATGCGGGAAGGCCGTAAACGGGTGCAGAGTCGCGGCGAGGTTATTAGTACATCGATCTCAACCTTCGTCGAATATCTCAGCAGTCACGGGCCGGAATTTCGGCTATTGGTAGGTGAAGGTCACGGAGCTAGCCCTGAATTACGAGCTGCGGTGCAACGGGAGCGCCGGTATTTTGCCAGTGAGCTTGCTGAGGACATTGAACGATTAGCAAAGCATCGTGGCAGGGCGTTTGCCGATGTAGCCTGGCTAGCAGATGCCATGGTGGCTTTAGCCTTCAGCAATGGTCAGCAGATGATGGACCTGCCCGAATCCCAACATGCAGAAGTGGTTGAAAGACTTATGCGGCAAATCTATTTGCTAATGCTGGGCGCAGAACGCGCCAATGAAATGAAGCAGCCCTAACATTGGTTTTCAGACTAACTTGGCTATTTCGACTTTAACGGATTTATACCACTTCAGCCGACCCAATCGCTGAGCCTGCTGATGCTCTTCATCCTCTGCCCAAGCCTTAATAGCCGCTTTGTCAGGCCAATACGACAACGCTATTTCCTGGCCATCTTCAAAGGTTGAGTTGAAATCGAGACAACCATATTCATCAATTGCACGCTGGCGAAGCTTCGCCGCCAGCGCGTCGTATTGGTCGTCTAGCTGATTGATAGTAGCCCGGAATATTACAACGTACATCCGAACCACCCCTGACTAAACGTCCAAGTTGGATACGGCCAGCGCGTTTGACTCGATAAACTCACGCCGTGGCTCTACGTGGTCACCCATCAAAGTAGTAAAAATCCCATCGGCCGCTACTACATCTTCAATCTTTACCTGCAGCATGCGTCGTGTTTCGGGGTTCATCGTAGTATCCCAAAGTTGCTCCGGGTTCATCTCACCAAGACCTTTATAACGCTGAATTTGTTGACCCTTTTTCGCTTCTGCCATCAACCAGGTATTCGCCTCGTCAAAGCGAGTTACCTCTTTTTTGCGCTCACCTTTTGAAACATGTGCCCCTTCTTCGAGCATGCTGTTCAGCTCGTAGCCGAGCGTTACAGCGTTGTTATATTCCGTGTTCTCGAAGAATGATTTTTCCAACTCTTCGGGGTGTGGGATGCCGTGAATGTATTGGATCAGCTGCAAGCCACGACTATTGATAGTGGCGGCATATCGATTGCCAGGCTCACAGGCTTCATTCAAGCGTTCAACGAATCCTGCTAACCAGCTAGCATTATCAGCGGTGTCGCTGATATCGCTGACGGAAAGGGGCCGGTATTGCAGTAACTCGGTCATCGCGAATTTGTCGCGATGATGGCCAGCCAAACGGTCGGTGCTGCTTTGCAACTTCCGATACCCACGGAGTAGCTTCTCCAAACCCTCGCCGCTAATCGCGGGCGCATCGCCATTTACATGCAAGCCAGTATTGTGGAGCGCTTCCTGCAGTAAGTATTCCGTTAACTCGTTATCGTCTTTAACATAGCGTTCTTGCTTACCCTTTTTCACTTTGTACAGTGGTGGCTGCGCGATATAAATATGTCCACGCTCGACCAGCTCAAATGTTTGTCGATAGAAAAATGTCAGCAACAGGGTGCGGATGTGGGAGCCATCGACGTCAGCATCGGTCATTAAAATGATGCGGTGATAACGCAGTTTGTCGGGATTAAACTCGTCGCGGCCGATACCACAACCCAAAGCTGTAATAAGCGTGCCTACTTCCTGCGATGAAATCATCTTGTCAAAACGGGCTTTTTCTACATTTAGAATTTTACCCTTCAGCGGCAATATCGCTTGAGTGCGACGATCACGACCCTGCTTGGCGCTGCCGCCTGCTGAGTCACCCTCCACCAGGTAAATTTCAGACTTTGAGGGGTCTTTTTCCTGACAGTCGGCTAACTTCCCTGGCAAACCAGCGATATCCAAAACGCCCTTACGACGGGTCATATCCCGCGCCTTACGCGCTGCTTCGCGTGCCCTTGCCGCTTCGAGCATCTTGGCTACAATACCCTTGGCATCAGCCGGATTTTCAGCCAGGAAGTCGCTGAATAATTCGCCGAACAACGACTCCACAGCGGTCTTAACTTCCGACGAAACTAACTTGTCTTTTGTCTGGGATGAGAATTTCGGGTCCGGCACTTTAACTGACAGTACCGCTGTCAGGCCTTCCCGGGCGTCATCGCCACCGGGCTTTACTTTCTCTTTCTTGGCTAAGCCACTTTGTTCGAGATATTGGTTTAGGGTGCGAGTCAGTGCACCACGGAAACCGGCGAGGTGGGTACCACCATCGCGTTGGGGAATGTTATTGGTATAGCAAAATACATTTTCCTGATACGAGTCATTCCATTGCAGCGCAACTTCTACGCCGATTTCATCACGCGTTGAAGTGAAGTGGAATACGTTTGGATTCAGTGGGGTTTTATTTTTATTGAGGTGCTCTACAAACGAGCGAATCCCGCCTTCGTATTCAAAAACGTCCTCCTGACCTTCGCCTCTTTCGTCCAGCAATCGAATACGGACACCAGAGTTGAGGAAGGACAGTTCCCGCAGTCGCTTAGCAAGAATATCGTAATGAAATTCAATATTAGTAAACGTGTCGGACGAAGCCTTAAACGTAACTTTAGTGCCGGTTGTATCGGTTTTTTCGATAGCCGTTAACGGCGCAAGTGGCTCACCATGAGAATACTTCTGATAATGAACTTCACCGTGTCGACAGATGGTTAGCTCAAGTTCCTCGGACAATGCGTTCACTACAGAAACACCTACCCCGTGGAGCCCGCCGGATACTTTATATGAGTTATCGTCAAACTTACCGCCGGCATGTAGCACCGTCATGATCACTTCAGCGGCAGAACGGCCTTCCTCTTCGTGTATATCAACAGGGATACCACGGCCGTCATCAGATACTGAAACCCGCTCATCTTCGTGGATGACTACGAGTACTTCGGAACAGTGACCCGCTAACGCTTCGTCGATGGAGTTATCGACGATTTCAAACACCATGTGATGCAGACCGCTGCCATCATCGGTATCACCGATGTACATGCCAGGGCGCTTACGCACCGCATCCAGGCCTTTTAGAACTTTAATATTATCGGATGTGTATTCTGTGCTCATGATAAATCTCGCTGTAGTTGCTTATCGCATCGGCACGCATAGCGGCGTCTGCACAAGATTCATCTGGTCGCCTTTGAGGCGTAAACCAAAATCGCAGCTTCTAACGTTCCACGTGGAACATCGTCACTTCACGATCTGCTGTGGCGTAAGGCTCGGCTTCTAACGCCGTCACCAATAGTTGCCCACCAAATGATGCGCATAAGTCTATCACTTTATTTGCATTCACATGGTCGAGTTCTGCACCCACGTCGTCGATCAATACTAACGGTATTTGCGATGATTTCTCAGCAATAAGCTGCATCTGCGTCGTAAGCAACGCAACTGAAAGAAGACGTTGTTGCCCGCGTGACAACGACTCGACGACAGGTTTGTTTTCACTAATAATTTTTAGTTCTGCCCGGTGTGGCCCCCGGGTTGTAGTCGCTCGTCTGGTGTCATTCTCGCGGGCTTCAAACAATGCTTCGCGAAACTGATCTTCATCCCAGACGCTTCCCCACCCGGTTCGATATTCGATTTCAACATCCCATGGTTGGTCAAGCTTATTCAAGTTTTCTAAAAGGGGTGCCCGCAATCGGGATACGAGACTCTGCCTGAATGTGTGCAGCGCTTCTCCATATTGAATTAATTGTGCATCCCAGACATCGAGGCCTTGGACAGAACCAGTCCGCAAAATTGCGTTGCGTTGTGATAAGGCCGCTCGATAATTACGCCAAACCTTCAAAAACGAATGTTCCACGTGGAACAATGTCTGATCAAGGTATTGCCGACGCTCGCCAGGACCGCCATTTACGAGAATAGTGGTCGCCGGCGTAATCGTGACTAAGGGAAAGCGCTCAACTAACTGCGAACGCTGCCTCACTGGCTCGCCATTCATCCGGCTGGTAAAACCAGCCCGAGTACGGCACAAGCCTACGATTTGTTCCTTATCACTCTGGTTGTTAATAAAACGCCCAACAATGAGGCCCTCTTCAGTACCCCATCGAACAAAATCATTATTGGAGTTTGACCGAAAAGAGCGCTGCCTCAACAATAGATGGATAGCTTCAAGCAAACTGGTTTTACCCGCGCCATTAGCACCAGTAATAAGATTCAAGCCGAGTTGAAATTCGCCGCGCCATTCAGGAAAACAGCGAAGGTTAGTCAGTTCAAAACGGCGCAGGGTAGTCATTGCAATAAAAAAGGGCGCTGAAATATTAAAATCAGCGCCCTATCAGCACAATTCTCAGTGCGGCGACTAATTACAGTCGCATCGGCATGACGACATACT
>CAJQNE010000195.1 GCA_905479545.1 uncultured Gammaproteobacteria bacterium
TCGCTGCTGCAAAACAAACCGGTGCGAACGCTATTCATCCGGGTTATGGCTTTTTATCTGAGAACCCAGATTTTGTTGAAGCCTGTAACAAGGCAAACATTATATTTGTTGGCCCAAGTGCCAGCGCGATGCGTTCGATGGGCTTGAAGGACGCTGCAAAAGCCTTAATGGAAACGGCGGGTGTGCCTGTAGTGCCGGGATATCATGGTGAAAATCAAGATGCATCATTTCTTGCTCAACAAGCGCAGAGTATTGGTTACCCGGTTCTGATTAAGGCCCGCGCCGGCGGCGGCGGCAAGGGTATGCGCAAAGTTGACGCTGCAAAATCCTTTGCACAGAATTTGGAAGCGGCTCAACGGGAGGGCAAAGCAAGCTTTGGTGATGCAACTGTTCTTATCGAAAAATACATCGAGCAACCTCGGCATATAGAAGTACAAGTTTTCGGTGACAGTCACGGCAATACAGTTCACTTGTTCGAGCGAGATTGTTCTTTACAGCGTCGGCACCAAAAAGTCATTGAAGAAGCACCGGCACCCGGCGTTACGGCAGAAGAACGCGAAAAAATCGGCGCGCTGTGCGTAAAAGCGACACTAGATATTGAGTACGAAGGCGTTGGTACTTTCGAATTCCTGTATCAGGACGGCGAGTTTTTCTTTATCGAAATGAATACCCGTATTCAGGTTGAGCACCCGGTAACCGAGATGATTACCGGTATCGATTTGGTTCGGGAACAGCTACTGGTGGCGGCTGGTCTGCCGCTGCGCTACGAGCAGAGCGACATAAAAATCACCGGTCACGCCATTGAATGTCGTATCAATGCTGAGCACCCAAGAACATTCATGCCGGCTCCCGGCAAGGTCAAACAGTTCCATTCACCGGGCGGCATTGGCGTTCGGGTCGACTCGCACCTCTACTCGGGCTACACCGTGCCGCCAAACTACGACGCGATGATCGGCAAATTGATTGTCCACGGCGATACTCGTCATTCCGCCCGTGCCCGAATGCGACAGGCATTATCCGAAACGGTAGTCGAGGGCATAAACACCAACTTGCCGTTGCATCAGGACCTAATCGACAACCCTGAGTTTGCTGCGGGTGGCATTAGCATTCACTTCCTCGACCGATACCTGAAAGAAACAGCGGCAGCCTCTGAGTGATGCAATCAGCGGGCAAGACAGCCGCTACATCAGCGGACGGTGAATCTAAAACATGGATAGAAGCGACGATTCATGTGCAGTCACTAGATTCCGAAGAAGTAGAAACGGCATTCGAAGAACTCGGTGCCGTTGCCATTACGTATAGCGATGCCGCCGATCAGCCTATTTTTGAGCCGCCGCTGGGCACCACACCGCTGTGGGATAACACCCTGATAACCGGTTTGTTTACCGACGACTTTGACAGCACCATGATTGAAACGACGCTCAATAGCTCGCTTGGCCTGCAATCCAAGCAGCTAAAAATGAGCGTGCTGGAAGATCAACCCTGGGAGCGCAGCTGGCTTGAGCACTTTGAGCCACTGCAGTTCGGTAAGCGACTATGGATTGTGCCCAGTGCTTATGAACCACCTGATCCTGACGGCATTAATATATTGCTAGACCCCGGACTAGCATTCGGTACCGGCACCCACCCTACTACCGCGCTTTGCCTAGAATGGCTGGATCAAAACGCGGCAGTCATTACCGGCGGCTCAGTGATCGACTATGGCTGTGGCTCTGGCATATTGGCTATTGCCGCGGCATTACTAGGGGCCAGTGAAGTGCTGGGTACTGATATAGACCCTCAGGCGCTGGAAGCCACCTGGGATAACGCAGAACGAAATGGAATAGCAGACAAAATAATCCTTGAGTTAGTACCGGATAACGATACAAAAGCCCCGGCCGCCGCCGATGTTTTACTCGCCAACATACTGGCAGGGCCACTTCAGCAACTCGCCCCGCAGCTGGTACCCCTGAGTAAAGGACCGATTGTGCTTTCCGGTATATTAGCCGAGCAATTAGATACGGTAAGCGCGGCTTATATCGCCGAAGGTTGCGTAGAGGTGCAACGACAAACCTCTGGCGACTGGGGCCTGCTCGAATTCAGCCGAAACTAACGCTGGAACTGAAGCAAGGCTAAAATAGCTACCGCGGCCCGCCACCAGAGTGCAACAAGTTTTTTCTGACAAACGGCACTTTTATCCCAAAAACTTCAGTAAAACCGCATAACATCAGCTTTTCAACAGTGTTTTATTCACAGCGATGACTTACAGCACCCTGTAATTTAACTTTCGAGGAAGACAACATAAGTGATTGAAAACATTAATATAAGCGATGTTTTTTCCGCACTGCAACATAAACACCTGCATTTTGCACTTGCGCGATCACAATTAATCCACAACGTTATCCACAGACCTGTGGGTTGTTGCTAAAGCCTGTGGATAACTACCCGACCAGTGGCAAAATAGCCGCCAAAACCGGCCCGATTGCCCGGGTTGCTACGCCGTCACCCTTGCCTTATTCGCTCGACTACCGGTTAACAGAGCCACTTATCGACGGAAAAATACCGGTCATCGGTGCCCGGGTGAAAATACAACTCGGTCGGCGGTATGCCATCGGCTTCATTGAATCATTTGCAGAAACCAGCACGTTTTCGTCAGCACAACTAAAACCCATCTCTGCGTTGGTGGACCAAAGCCCATTGCTTCCCTACGACCTCTGGAAGCTCTGCCACTGGGCCGCGCGTTACTACCAGCATGCCTTCGGCTTAGTGCTGCAAAAAGCTATTCCGGTGCTACTGCGCGGCGGACAAGTGGCAAAACTTGACGGCAAACAGTTCGCCACTGCTACCCCGGCCGGCCGAGCCGATGATGCATTAGATCTATTATCGCGAGCACCCAAACAAGCAGAGTTGCTCATTCAACTTACGGCTACGCGATGCTCGATGGCTGGAATCAGCGAACGTAAGCAACAAGCAGCATTGCGTGAGTTGCGAACCAAAGGATTAGCGGAGCTGATCGAAGCACCACCCACACCGCCGGAAGCGGGCGTAGGCACGCACCCTGCCCCACAGCTCAATACCGAACAGCAGTCAGCCGCCAACCGATTAAAACAGGCTATTACGGCTGAAAAATTTGCACCGACTCTGCTGGAAGGCATTACCGGCAGCGGCAAAACCGAAGTCTATCTTGCCGCCATTAGTGAGGCCTTAGCCAACAATAAAACGGCGCTTATCCTGCTACCGGAAATTAGCCTTACCCCACAGGTAATCGCACGTTTTCGTGAACGACTGACCGTGCCAATGCTGGTGCTGCACTCGGGCCTGAATGATAACCAACGCCTCACCGGCTGGTTACAGGCTCGCGAGGGTTTGGCGAAAGTTGTTATCGGCACCCGCTCAGCAGTGTTTACGCCATTACCGGATTTAGGGCTGATCGTTGTTGATGAAGAACACGATACCGCCTTCAAGCAGCAAGACGGGCTGCGCTATTCGGGTCGTGACCTGGCTTTAGTGCGTGGCCAACTGCTCGAAATACCGGTAGTGCTTGGCACGGCAACTCCTAGTCTGGAAACGTTGCTCAACGCCCAACAACAACGCTACAGCCACCTCCAGCTAACCGAGCGACCCGGCAGCGCGAGGCCACCTGCGATGCAGGTCGTTGATATCCGCGGCCAGCAACTGCAAGGCGGCTTATCGACCAGTGCCAACAATTCTATTCGTCAGCATCTTGCCAGCGGCGGCCAGGTAATGCTGTTTCTGAACCGACGCGGGTTTGCGCCGGTGCTGATGTGTCACGGCTGTGGCTACTGCGCTGAATGCGACGATTGCGACTCCCGCTATACCTTTCATCAACGCGACGGCAAGCTTCGCTGTCACCACTGCGGGCACCAGCGTTACGTGCCCGGCAAATGTCCCGACTGCAATGCCGAACTTAAAACTCACGGGCAAGGCACTGAACAATTGGAGCAAGTATTAGCCGACCAATTTCCCGACGTGCAGTCCGTACGAATTGATCGCGATACGACTCGCCGCAAAGGCAGCCTGGAATCTAAGCTAGAAAGCATTCGCAGCGGCGAAGCGCGGTTACTCATTGGCACCCAAATGTTAGCCAAAGGCCACGACTTCCCGGAACTGTCGCTGGTAGTCATGGTTGATGCAGACCAGGGCCTATTGGCGGCTGATTTCCGCGGCAGCGAGCGATTTGCTCAGCAGCTGGTGCAGGTATCCGGTCGCGCTGGCAGAGCTGAACGGCCCGGCGAAGTGGTGATTCAAACCCACCGTCCGCAAGACCCGTTGCTGCAAATCTTACTCAAGGAAGGCTATTCCGCCGCTGCTACCAAACTATTAACAGAAAGAAAAACAGCCTGCTGGCCACCGTACGCCGCCGTTGCCCTGCTTCGGGCTGAAGCCAGCAGCCTGGAAACCGCCGAAGCGTTTCTGCTGGAAGCCGCTAAGCTGATAGAGCATCAGGACCTTTCGCTTGCCGGCCCTCAGCCAGCACCGATGACTAAGCGAGCGAACCGCTACCGCGCGCAGTTGCTGGTGCAAGCTAACGACCGGAAAGTGCTACAAAAGCATCTCGCCAGCCGACTACAGCAGCTGCACCAACTGCCGGGGGCTGCCCGCTGGTCAATCGATGTCGATCCGGCAGATCTCTATTAAGGCGTTTTGAAACCACAGATTTCACGGATTACGCAGATTTTTTGATCATCGCCACTGTTAAGTTTGACTGTGCCGGGGAACCCGGCAAAACACCACAAACCAAATCCTTACAATCTGTGAAATCTGTGGTTAAACAAAGTCCCAAAAAGCTAAGAGTTCAATCGATCGCTGCCCATATAAGGTAGCAACAGCGAGCGGGCTTCAATCGTCGATCCAAGCTCGGCCAAAAATACAAACACACCACCCATTTTCCGGTGCAGGAATATAAACTCCTTGGGCGGCATTTTGAATGAAAATGACAGTGCGGCTTTTGAGCCGGATTGGGTAATGCGCATCGGCAAGTCCGACGCCCCCCAGTTATACCGCCCCTGCTCATCGCAGAACCGCAAGCCACTCTCGGTCATTGGCTCATCAAACGGCTCCACTACCGTGGTACACACCTCAGCAAAGTTGTCTTTTACTTTGTCAGGATTACCGGCGTCCATAAACTCAAGCCGATCCGCTGCGTCGAGCAGACGTGTTTTATCCTTCCAGAAGGCGCCACGAACCAGCTCATAATAATTCTGCAAAAACTCATCAGGGAAACGCCGGACAGCACCAAAATCGAACAATACAATCTGATCTGGTAAGCCCTGCTCGTTATCCTCTCGCAATCGAATCCGATAGTTACCGAAGTGCGGATCGGTTTGCATTGCACCCCATTCGAAAAATTCTTTGAGGAACAAATCAAAAGCCGCGATGCCGAGCTGGTTGCGCCGTTCCTGAGAAAGCCCGGCGACCACGGGACCGTCAACTTTCTGGCCAGGCTCATAAGACGACACCATCACCTTGCGACCTGAAAATTCGCGGTACATAGTCGGTACCCGAAAACGCGGATCGTCGCCTAACAGCTGGCGAAAATGCTCAGTGGTATCGAGTTCCCGCACATAATCGACCTCCCGGTGCAGCATTTCCCTAACTTCAGCCATCATTTGGTCAAATTCTGGCCCCTTGGGAATAATGCGTGCCACCTGCATCAGCGAACCTAAAGTTTTCAGGTCGCTGTCAATCGACTCAGCCACGCCAGGATATTGAATCTTTATCACCACCTCATCGCCGGTCGCCTTAACGGTCGCGCGGTGAACCTGCCCCAATGAGGCCGCAGCCAACGGCGTGCTATCGACCTCCAGCTCATCGAATTTGGCACCAAGCTCCTTGCGCATTGCCTGTTCAATTTTATGCCAACCCAATGCCGGTGAGTCATCTTGCAGGGTCCGCAATATTTCCACCACTTCAGGGGGTAAAAAATACTCGCCATACAGCGCCAGCATTTGTCCAGCCTTCATGACTGAGCCTTTCAGCTTGCCCAGCTCGTCAGCGAACATTTGCGCCTGCTCGGTCATCATTGTGTCCTTGCGCCGCTTCTTATCCTCAGCGCTCATAAACAACGTTGCTAAAGAATAGCTCGTAAGCCGCGCGCCGGCTTTGGCCCCAATACCCGCCATGGCCGCCGTGCGCGACAGCGACCCGGTACGAACGTCCTCGAGGTGGCGAGGATCTTTTTTGGTTTTCTTGTTATCTGAGGCCATCTGATTTTTGTCTCTGTGAAGCAGGAAACGATGTAATAGTGTGACTATACCAGCCGCCCCGACACGGCTGGAAAAACTCACTCACAGCGTCGTCGCGTATCAACTAACCACCACTAAATCCTCTGATTACGGTAGAGTTTTGCCACTGCTTATAAGAAAACCTCCACTCATGACCACCTCCCGCCCTGCCGCCCTGATAACCGGTGCAGCTAAACGCATTGGCCTTGCAAACGCCAAGGTTGCTGCCACTAACGGTTACGATATCGCTTTACACTACAACAGCTCAGAAGGCGCAGCTGCCGATGCCGCAGCCAGCTTGTCGGAGCAATACAACGTGGTTTGCGAAATTTTTCAAGCCGACCTAAGTGAGCCTACCGAGGTAAAGCGATTAGCCAGCGACGTAACCACCCGCTTCCCGGCGCTGTGTTTGCTTATCAATAGCGCCTCGGTTTTTGAGCCATCGAAGATGTTGACGGAAACCGATGAGTTTGTGGCCGACACACTGCAGGTGAACCTAATAGCACCGTGGCAGCTATCGCGGTTATGCGCCTCTCACTGGAAAAATCACGCCCCGGACAATGACAATAGCGGCCTTATTATTAACTACACAGACCAACGCGTCACCCGGGCTGCACAAGGTCATTTTGCTTATAATATTAGTAAGCAGGCACTAAAAGCGTTTACCGAAACGGCTGCTGTTGAGCTAGCGCCGCAGACGCGTGTAAACGCCATCGCGCCTGGTCTTATTCTGCCGCCACCAGAAATGACCGATTCGGATGAAATTCAAAAATTCATGAAGCAACGCGCTGAACCCGTACCGCTAAAACGAGCTGGCTCTGTCGAAGAAATCGGCGCCGCACTAGATTACTTCATCAACAACCACTACATCACCGGCCAGACGCTTTATCTGGACGGCGGAGAACATCTGCTATGACCACCATCCGGGTAAAAAACCTGCGACTGCGAACCTATATTGGCTTTAACGAAGACGAACGTAAAAACAAGCAGGATGTTGTAGTGAACATGCGACTCACCTACGACGGCAATGATGCGGCCGATACAGACGACATTTCTAACGCTTTTAACTACCGCACCGTTACCAAGCGAGTAATTCAACATGTTGAGAACAACCAGTTCTTCTTACTGGAGCGGCTGAGCGAGGAAGTTCTGGCGCTCATTATGGAAGCACGGGAAATTAAATCGGCCACGGTAGAAATCGACAAACCCCATGCTCTGCGATTTGCCGATTCAGTATCCGTGGAGGCTAGCGCGGAACGGCAGGATTAGCCGCAAACCGGTTCATACCCATCGGCTACCCCATCAACCCGTTCGCCCTGAGCTTGTCGAAGGGTTAGCTACATTGCCGGACTTCACTAGTCACGAATTCCCGGGGCAACAGCCCCCGCCCAAGCCTTCGACAGGCTCAGGCCGAACGGTTTCTGGGTATGTCGGCTCAGGGCGAACAGCTTCCCACTAACCCGTTCGCCCCGAGCTTGTCGAAGGGTTAGCTACATTGCTGGACTTCGCCAACAACGAAACCGTGGCCCAATCGCTCCTGATGAGCGCTTCTTTCTTCTTGCGGCTCCAGCCTTTTATCTGCCGTTCAGCAGCCAACGCCTCTTCTCGCGTTTCAAACGGCTGACTAAATACCAGTTCAACAGGTCTTCGGTAATACGTAAAACAATTACGAATTTCACCGGCTTCATGCACGGCAAACCGACGTACCAGATCATCGCTGTGACCCGTGTAATAACTGCCATCAACACAGTGAAGAATATAAACCAGGAATGGCTTCATATCAGGTGTCAGAATGTAGGAGCCATGCTGTGGCTAACCGTGGTGAACCTGACAAGCCAACGAAACCTTTCACCGCCCTTCTAAGCCCCTCTCAGCAAATCAGCATACTCAGCCTTATGCCGTTTGAGGAATAGTTGGGTATAAGAACACACCGGCTCAACTTTCAGTCCTTTGTCACGGGCGTAACCCAAGGCAAAACGAGTAAGCTCAGCCGCGCGGCCACCACCGCGTAATTCCGGCGGCACAAAGGTACTCAGCACCGCCAACGTATCAGCAGTTTCGCGATACTTTATATAGCCACAATCATCGCCATCGCAGGCGATAAATTTGTTCTCGGCACTTTCCTGTCGAAACTCCATAGGCACTCCGGTTTCTCAGTTTGCTGAAGTCACTCTTCTAGTGACGCAGCATGGCGTCTAACTTGTCGACTACCGGAGCCCAATCAGCATCTTCGGCAATTTCTTCAGCAAGAAAGGCTGATTGCGTGGGCGACCAAAAATTAGCGTCGGCCAGCGAGACACTAGGCTCTATTGGCTTATGTTTTTCAACAAAAGCAGTCATATCCGCCTCATCACTCGGCAGACCCAGTTGCTTGAATAGTGACGACATCGTGTGAACTGACTTTTCCATGCTTCTCTCCTTGTTGTGGACTTACTGCAATATCAGCCAGCGTGCAGTGTTTGTGACGAAATCTCAAGCGCCCAACAAAGGTAGGTGCTTAATTGAGTGATACCGAAACGCCAACGACACACAGTGCTGCAGTAAAGCTGTGGGCAATGGTTCCTGAAGCGATAACCAAACCGTTCGGTTTCCGCCAAAACTCAGCTCTTCACGATAAATTTCGCGGAAGGTTTCGACCAACGAGCTTTTGCAAGTGAAGTGCAGCGCCAGAGCATCCGGCGCTTTTCTTGACCACTGCATTCGCACCGTACTACCGCCGGGTACTAACCACGCTGGCTCGCCCCATTTCAGGGTTTCTTCGACGGGTTTTTCCAATTGCGAGGCCACCGCCAGAATAAGCGCACGTAACTCTGTCGCTTTAGCCTGCGCCGCGCCGGGATAGCTGCTAATTTGCTGCTGAATCAGGTTGTTCCCCATAGCCAATGCCCTATTCGACGCTCTGGCAGCTTATCGATAAAAGTTTAGCCCGCGAGCAATAGATTCGCTGCTTGTTGAATACTATCGCGAATAACCCCTACGCATTCCTGGCGTGGAAACTGTGGTCGGGTCACCAGTGCGATTTCCCGGTGCGGCGCGGGCTCAACGAAGGGCCTATAAACAATGCCACTAGCCGTTCTCGCATCGTTAACCGCCAACTGCGGTAGTAAGGTAATGCCGAGGCCGCCCGCTACCATATGTCGCAGCGTTTCCAGGCTCGTCGCCTTAAAGCGCTTGTCCTCATCAGCGCCGGCGGTGAAGCAATAGTCCAGCGACTGCTCTCGCAGGCAGTGACCCTGCTCCAACACTAATACCTGCTCACCCGCGAGCTGCTTGAGTTGAGCATTTTTTTCACCGGCTAACTTATGTTTTTCAGGCATTGCCAATACCAGTGGCTCGTTAAACAGGTGTTCGTGAACCAGCCCTTCCATGCTGGGCAACCACGGCAGTATCAGCACGTCGAGACGACCGGCTCGTAGTTGCTCTATCAACACATCGGTCTGGTTTTCATGCAGATAGAACTGCATTTTTGGCAATTGCTGGCTCAGCGCGGGCATGATGTGCGGCAATAAATACGGCGCCAGCGTGGGAATGAGCCCAAGGTGCAGCTCACCCGAGAGCGGGTCTGTCAGCGTTTTTGCCGTTTGCTCAAAAGCCTCTGCGGCGTTAACAACATCGCGGGCCTTGCCAATAAGCTGCTCTCCCGCCAGCGTCAGCATCACGTTGTGGCGGCTGCGCTCTATCAACGTTACGCCCAGTTGTTCTTCGAGCTTTTTCAGCTGACCACTCAGGGTCGGCTGTGAAACAAAGCAAGCGTCGGCTGCTTTACCAAAGTGCTTATAGTCATTAACCGCCAACAGGTACTGCAAATCGCGAAGTTTTATCATGTGGCCATAATAGTAGTTACCTCACACGATAGTCAAAACCTATCACAAAGATATTTATAAACAATTTTACTACTACAACTCCGGTCGCTATTATCCTCGACCAAGCCGCCCGGAGTGCACCCGGTGCGGCTTGCCTTACTACCTGTTTGGTACCCTTAAATTTTCTTATATAGGAACGATTGAATGTCAATTATCAACACCGAAGTAAAACCCTTTAAAGCGACTGCTTACCAGAATGGCAAAGACTTTGAAGTGACCGAAGCTGATCTGAAAGGCAAATGGTCTGTGGTTGTCTTCTACCCAGCTGATTTCACTTTTGTATGCCCTACCGAGCTGGGCGATCTGGCTGATCACTACGAGCAGTTCCAGGAAATGGGCGTTGAAGTTTACTCAGTTTCTACCGATACCCACTTCACCCACAAAGCCTGGCAGAACGCTTCTCCCACCATCGCAAAAATTAAATACCCGATGATCGGCGACCCAACTGGCCGGATGACCCGCAACTTTGACGTAATGATTGAAGAAGATGGTTTGGCACTCCGCGGAACCTTCGTGATCAACCCTGAAGGCGAAATCAAGATTGCTGAAATTCATGACCTTGGAATTGGCCGTTCTGCAACCGAGCTACTGCGCAAGGTACGAGCAGCACAGCACGTTGCGGCTAACCCGGGCGAAGTATGTCCTGCTGCATGGGAGCCTGGTGCTGACACGCTAGCGCCTTCGCTGGACCTCGTCGGCAAAATCTAAGCCGACTTAACTACCGCCTATTGGCCTAAGTACACTTCGGGTGGGTAAGCCTCATTCGGGGTAAAAGGAATTCTCCGAGAACCGTTCGGACTGGGCCCGTCGAAGGCCTTGGTAATATGCCAATCCTTCGACGACCTCAGGGCGAGCGGTAGGGAAGAATTTATCCCCCGCTTAATGGCTGGTTAATGGCAGTAATTGCAAAACACCGGAGCGGGCTTACCCCCGCTCCGGCCCTGAACAGAGGAACTCCCTGAATGACGGACAAAACCTTGTGGTCATTCAAAGAATTCTTCCTACGGCACCACAACTTCCGGCTTTTCCAAAGCTCCCCCACTTGGAGAACAGCATGTTAGATACCAAAATTACTGAACAGCTGAAGCAATACCTCGGCTACTTAAAACGCCCGATTGAAATTGACGCTTGGCTTGACGACGGTGACGCATCGAGCGACACAGTGAAAAAGTCGGTTGAGCTTAAGCAGCTGGTCGAAAAGCTCGGCGAGCTCAGCGATAAAATTACCGTGCGTTACCCCGATGACAGCGGCAAGCATGAGCCGAGTATGCTAATCCGCAACCCGGAAAACGGCAGCGAAATTCGTTTCGCAGGCGTACCGATGGGCCATGAATTCACATCACTGGTATTGGCGCTACTGCACAGCGGCGGACACGACACTAAGCAAAGTGCCGAAGTCATTCAGCAAGTTGAAGCGCTCAGCGGCGAATACAATTTTGAAGTATTCATTTCACTCAGCTGCCAAACCTGTCCTGATGTCGTACAGGCGCTCAACACCATGGCAGCACTGAACCCATCGGTTAAAACCAGCATTATCGATGGCGCAGTATTCAGCGACGAAGCGGAGGCTCGCGGTGTAATGGCGGTGCCAATGATTTTCCTCAACGGCGAAGAGTTTAGCCAGGGCCGCCAAACTATGGAGCAGCTGCTAAGCAAGCTCGACAGCGGCGCTTCCGAGCGACAAGCAGAAGAGCTGGCCAAAAAAGAAGCCTTCGAAATGCTCATCGTTGGCGGTGGACCCGCAGGCGCAGCAGCAGCCATTTACGCTGCTCGTAAAGGCTTACGTACCGGTGTGGTGGCAGACAAGTTCGGCGGCCAGGTGCTGGATACCGCGGGCATCGAAAACTTTGTATCCGTCAGCAAAACTGACGGCCCGAAGCTGGCAGCCCAGCTAGAACAGCACGTTAATGATTATGACGTAGATGTAATGCATAACCAGCTAGCCGCCGGCATCAAGCGGGGCAACGGCGTAGAAGTGACGCTTGAAAACGGCGCGACGCTCAGCAGCCAAAGCGTGGTTATTGCCACCGGTGCTAGCTGGCGCAAATTGAATGTGCCCGGCGAAGATAAGTATATGGGTAAAGGCGTAGCCTACTGCCCGCACTGCGACGGCCCGTTGTTTAAAGGCAAGCGCGTGGCCGTAATTGGTGGCGGTAACTCCGGCATCGAAGCTGCAATTGATTTGGCGAATATCGTCGGTCACGTCACTGTATTAGAGTTCGATACCAAGCTGCGGGCCGATGACGTGCTAATTCGCCGCGCCAACAGCCTGGAAAATATCGACATCATTACTAATGCGATGACTACCGAAGTAAACGGCGACGGCAACAAAGTAAACGGTTTGGTCTACACCGACCGTGAAACAGATGAGTCAAAAACCGTTGAACTGGAAGGAATTTTTGTCCAGATCGGGTTATTGCCAAATACTAAGTGGCTGACAGACAGCGACGTTGAGCTAACCCAGTACGGCGAAATCGTCACCGGCAAGCACGGCGAGACTTCAATGGCCGGTGTATTCGCCGCCGGTGATGCGACCGACGTGCCGTTTAAGCAAATTATTATCGCCATGGGCGATGGCGCCAACGCGGCATTGGGAGCGTTCGATTATATGATTCGCTCTGAAGCGCCG
>CAJQNE010000196.1 GCA_905479545.1 uncultured Gammaproteobacteria bacterium
CCTTCTGCAGAGGGCAACACCACCAAGTCACAAACAGAATAGATGGGGGCTACAGGCCACTGAAAGCCGGTAAAAACCAAGCGATCCTGAGCCAAACCACAATAGCTGGCTACCGTACGCAGCAACTCCCACTGTTCCTCAGGAATGCCGATAAGTAGCAGTTGGCAGTCTATTTTCCCCTGCTTTAGTAGTAAAGCTGTTGCCCGAAACAAGTCGGCGTGACCTTTGCGGGTGGGTTGGTGAGGGCGGTATTTTTTGCCCATACCAAAACGGGCAATAATGCCGATGTTGACCCGCCCGGGGTGCCGGTATTGTTTATTCAACGTCGAGGATGGCGCACAGCGGAGCTGTTTATGAAAAGTGGCGACATCAATACCACCATAAATCGTTGCGGCTTTGCGGCCGCTCACACCCGCCCTTAACGTACCCCGCGAAACACTTTGGCTCACGGCGATATGGCCAGCCACCCGACCGCGATAGCGCAATTTAGCAATGCCGGGTAACTGTTTTACCAGGGCATGATGGGTGAAGACTATTAGCGTTTGTTGGCGGTTTATTTCAGCTTTCAGCAATAGTTTACGGTCGGCAGAATAATGGCAATTAACGATATCTGTGCCAGCCGCTAAGGCAGCAACGATCCGAACATGCTCCGCTTTGCTCGTGCCTTGCGGAATGCGGATTACCGCAAGGTCGGCAGCAACTGCTATCGCCACCGTCACTGAATGGCTCTCGCAAATCCAGCCAACATCATGGCCCGATTGTTTCAGGCGACAGGCAATGTTCAGCGCCAACATACTGGCACCGTCGCGGCCATCACCGCGGCTGAGGTGAAGTATTTTTAGCCTCGATTTCGGCGCTTGCAGTGCAACATTAGCCATAGGCGGCCTGCCAGATTTTGCTGTACTCCGACATGCTATGGCGGGTGAAACACTCAGCATAATCGCCCGCGTGTTGGGTAAGCCCACGAAAATTATTAAGTGCCATCGCTGCAACTGCCCAATCAACTGACGGTGTCTGACTCACAAAGGCTTCCAGCGCCTGCCGTTTTTGTTCGGCCGTGGCCGATATATCGACTACAAAGTTTGCCCACACCGGTGACCATATCTCCATCCCGTACACGGTGAATTTGTAGTTATTCAGCCGGTGTAGCTGCACGAGCAATTGATTCAGGACTAAATGATCGTGGCTGCGGTCCCAGAGCGACGGCAGATAGACTGAATCAGGGTTTATGCGGGTAATCAGCCGATCTATACGGTCGAGTAACTCTGTACTGTGCTCCGGCCAGGTTTTCCCCTCATAGGGCCAGAATCCGTCTATCTCAAAACCGATGATATCGGCCGCTCGCTGAGCTTCTTGCTGGCGCTCAGGGCTGCAATCGGCAATATAAACAACAGAAACTTTATCGCCTTGCAGCACGTGCTTGCGCAGGGTGCCGCCGCAACCAATCACCTCGTCGTCGATATGCGGGGCGAGCACTAACACGGTGCCGCAGTCGGGCAGGGTTTGTTTTATCGGCGAGGCTTTTAGCCGTGGTGCGATCAGCTCATAAGCCTTGCGGATATTCTTCCATTTGATTCGCGACTGAACTCTGTTTTTCGCGGCCATTCGCCACAACCTTATGGCCCGGCAACGGGCGTTACTATTTTTAATGTCTGCCGGAGGCTAAATCAGCTCCGGGTCAATTGTGCGGTCGACAAAACTCCAGGCTCTGTCGGCACCAATTTATTAAGGAACTTTGCGGTAACCCGTGGTAAGGGAGAGAGAGCAGTTACCGCAAAGCCGTTTCGCGCTAGCCGTGGTAAGCCGTTTGGCGCTTAGTCACTGACTAGGCACCTACTCTCCATGCTAGGCCTTTCCAAACAATTGCCAGTAGATTGCCTGATTGTAATCAGCCAGTTCGCCGCTCAGGTTAGAATGTGGAATGCATACGCTTGTTATTGAAGACGACTTAAAAGCCGCGACTTACCTGAAAACCGGCTTACAGCAATGTGGCCATGTGGTGGATATCGCCACCGACGGCGAAGACGGTTTGCATCTGGCATTAACCGGCAGCTACGACGTAATCGTTGCAGACAGAATGTTGCCGGGCCGGGATGGCTTGTCGATCATTCGCATGCTGCGAGCCGACAACAACCAAACACCGGTGCTTATTCTCTCCGCTCTCGGCGCGGTTGATGACCGTGTAGAAGGCTTAAGTGCAGGCGGTGATGACTACTTGGTAAAACCCTACGCTTTTGCTGAACTAAGAGCGCGCCTCGAAGCGTTGCTTCGTCGCCAGCCATTGGCAACTGACGGTACGGTGTTTAGTGTGGCAGATCTAACGATGGATTTACGTCGTCAGGTGGTCACCCGGGCGGGCGTCAACATTCGCTTACAGCTGCGAGAATTCCGGCTTTTGGAGTACTTAATGCGCCACGAAAATCAGGTGGTCACCCGAACTATGTTGCTGGAAAACGTCTGGGACTTTCACTTCGACCCTCAAACCAATGTTATCGACGTGCAAATAAGCCGCCTGCGAGGGAAAATTGACAGGGGGTTTACTCCGGCATTGCTGCATACCATTCGTGGCTCCGGTTATAAGCTGAGTGCGGTAGAAGACTAACTATGTGGGGAATTTTCAAAACGACACCCGCTAGGCTGGCACTACGCTCACTAGCCGTTTACGCAATACTGCTGGCCATTCTCTACGGGGGATTGATGCTCTGGACTAGCCGCAGCATAAGCCCGGATGTTGAACGCAGCCTTCGTGAAGTGACTCAAGCAGTGCCAGCGTTAGCAGGCAATGACGCCGTAAAGGAGTACTTAAAATCGCTGCAGCCTGAAAGCGATTCGCCAAAGTGG
>CAJQNE010000197.1 GCA_905479545.1 uncultured Gammaproteobacteria bacterium
GCCGGTTAGATTCTCAGCGGTGTATAAATCACCGGAGGCCGCTTGGATAACAAATACGATTTCTTCGAATTGCTCGAACGTGCTCTCAAACTCATCAACAGCGATTAAGTCGGCGTTATCTTCGGCGAAGTAGATGCGATAAGAATCGCTGGTTTGAATTTTTGGCAGGCCGGCCAGCATTACCGCGCTCACCATCAGCACCACCGCCGTTACGATTACGGGATGCTGTAATAGCCATTGGCGATAGTAGTGGTATAGCGAAGCCATGCGTTCTCCGGCGGGGATTTTACGGACCGACTCAGTTCGCCTACTTGCGCGGGCTAGAGTCTGCGGCTCATCGTTGTCCGCCGGAGTTTAGCAGTGATTCAATTGAACCGAGTTGGCTAACTCAGCTCGCCTTATTGGCGCAGCCGCCGCCAGCACCGACATTGCGCGTCGCAGACGTCTCGCCCGTGCCTGCGGAACCATCAGCCGCTTCGGCAAGCCGACGTTGATAGTCGGCCAAATTCTTATCTTTCTCAGACCCTAGCTGATAAAAATTCTTCCAGGTGAATAGCCCGGTGTCGTGGCCATCACTAAAGTGCAACCGCACTGAATACTGGCCCACCGGCTCTATGCGGGTAATCGCGACCTTCTCTTTACCGGTAACCAGTATCGGATTGCCGTGCCGCTGCACTTCCGCTGAGGGCGAATGCGTACGCAGATATTCAGCGGGCAAATGAAAGTTCGCGCCATCGGCGAACGATACTTCCAATACCCGCGAAACCCGATGCAGCTTTATCTCTGTCGGGTTTGGCACTTTGTCTGCCGTCGCATCAGCCGTCACAGAATGTACCGCGACAGGTCTTCATTCTCGACCAGGTCACCCAGATGCTTATCGACATAGTCGGCGGTAATATCCAGGCTGCTGCCGTTGCTGTCAGAGGCTTCGAATGACATATTTTCCAGCAAGCGCTCCATTACCGTGTGCAGCCGTCGCGCGCCGATATTTTCGGTTCGCTCGTTAACCTGCCAGGCCACTTCGGAAATACGCGCGATACCATCTTTGGTATACGTCAGGGTTACACCTTCGGTAGCCAACAGTGCCCGATACTGCTCGGTAAGCGAAGCTTTGGGTTCCGACAAAATCCGTTCAAAATCACCAACCGACAGTGACTGCAGTTCAACACGAATCGGCAAGCGACCTTGCAGCTCGGGAATTAAATCCGACGGCTTGCTGAAATGGAACGCGCCCGAAGCGATAAACAAGATGTGATCGGTTTTGACCATGCCGAATTTGGTGGTAACGGTGCAGCCTTCTACCAGCGGCAGTAAGTCGCTCTGCACACCCTCGCGTGATACGTCAGAACCTGAGACGTCACCACGCTTGGCAACCTTGTCGAGCTCATCAAGGAAAACAATACCGTTCTGCTCAACGTTTTCGACCGCTTTCTGCTTCAGGTCATCGTCGTTAACCAACTTGCTGGCTTCTTCGTCAGTCAGCAGTTTCAGCGCTTCTTCAATCCGTACCCGACGGCTTTTCTTTTTACCGCCACGCATGTCCTTAAACATACCCTGTAGCTGGCTGGTCATCTCTTCCATGCCGGGGGGCGCCATAATTTCGACGCCAACGTTGCTCTGCTCTACTTCAATTTCAATTTCTTTATCGTTGAGCTTGCCTTCACGCAGCATTTTACGGAATTTCTGCCGGGTGCCGGACTGATCATCGGAAGTTTCTTCGTCCTCGATACTGGCTGGTTTACGCAGCAGCACGTCGAGAATACGCTCTTCAGCTGCATCTTCAGCACGATGACGCACGCGATCCATTTCTTGCTCGCGGGTCATCTTTATCGAGGCGTCTACCAGGTCCCGAATAATCGAATCGACCTCACGGCCGACGTAACCCACTTCGGTGAACTTAGTCGCTTCAACTTTAATAAACGGCGCCTGCGCCAACTTAGCCAACCGACGCGCTATTTCGGTTTTACCGACGCCGGTCGGGCCGATCATCAGAATATTTTTTGGCGTAATTTCATTGCGCAGGGCGGGGTCAACCTGCTGACGACGTCAGCGGTTTCGCAACGCAATAGCCACAGCGCGCTTAGCATCGCCTTGGCCAACAATGTGCCGATCCAGTTCCTCTACGATTTCGCGAGGGGTCATTTGAGACATGGGGTGCTCCGGTTTAGTCGCTTGAATAATGGCTGCGTAACAAGCAGTTTATTCAGCGTCCAACTCTTCGATAGTAAAATTGCTATTAGTGAAAACGCAGATTTCTGAGGCGATGCTTAGCGACTTTTCGACGATATCGCGGGCAGACAGCTCGTTGTTATTCCGAAGAAGCGCCAACGCTGCAGATTGAGCAAACGAACCGCCTGAACCGATCGCCATTAACTGCTCTTCCGGCTCAATCACATCACCATTACCGGTAATAATCAGCGAAGCCTTACTGTCCGCAACACAAAGCAGTGCTTCAAGTTTGCGTAAGGCGCGATCTGTACGCCAGTCTTTCGCCATTTCAACGG
The DNA here is from genome assembly GCA_905479545.1 of uncultured Gammaproteobacteria bacterium. Classification (GTDB taxonomy): domain Bacteria; phylum Pseudomonadota; class Gammaproteobacteria; order CAJQNE01; family CAJQNE01; genus CAJQNE01. The sequence continues at coordinate 2,505 of CAJQNE010000197.1, forward strand.
CGGCACGTACCAGGTTGCCGGAATATTTTTCCAGCTTGCCTTCAAAGCGCTCGAACAGCGTGAAAGCATCTGCGGTGGCGCCTGCAAAGCCGGCGATCACCTGGTCCTTATACATGCGCCGCACTTTACGTGCATTGGCTTTCATCACGGTATTGCCAAGTGTTACCTGGCCGTCACCACCCATCACCACCTGGTTGCCCCTGCGGACCGAACAGATGGTCGTTCCCCGGTATTGTTCCACGCGATACTCCTTCTAAGTGCGTGAAGCAAACGTGGGGATACGTGCAGGTGATTGCAAGCATGACGTACACTTGAGGGCACGGGAGGAAATGATGTGGGATTCCTGATCGAAGTAATTTGGGCGTCATTGATGGTCGGCCTGCCGATTGCCGCGTTTACGCTGGCGATTGTGTGGTGGGCGCTGAAGCGTGGATTTTTCCACGAGATTTCTGATGCCAGGGCACTTGGGCGTGAGATGAAAGGCATGTCGAAGAATCTCAAAAAGAGCAGGAAGGAGGGTGCCGGCACAACGCACCCCCTGCAAAGGAAATGGGCAACGTTTGGTGGCGGTTTTTACGGAATTGTGGCTTTTTTTACATATATTGTTGTTGAAGCGATAGAAATTTCCACCATGATAAGAAATTTTGGTGGTTTGCTGGATTTTTTCAGGCAACTCGATTTTAGTGTTCTTATTCAGATTTTTGTCGAGGCGATAAGCAATTTTGTTACCGCCATGATAAGGCCTGTGTACTGGATGGAGCGTATCGATACAGACCGGACCTGGATCTGGTTTGTCGTGGCATATGGAGGTTATTGGCTGGGTCTGAAGCTGGCTCAGGTAATGGTGCAACGACATCCGGGGGCTGAAATCTGAAATTT
>CAJQNE010000198.1 GCA_905479545.1 uncultured Gammaproteobacteria bacterium
ATATTGCCCATATTCGGATCGCCGCCCTGAATGGCGAGTCGCAACAGGCTGAAAAGTTGCCGTTGTTTGGCGTCCGGGTCCATCTGCAGGCGGGGAGTCTCCGCTTCGGTAACGCCCAGTAGCTCGTATACCAACGGTATAACTTTAGCGAATTCGAGGCCAAAGCCGGATAGGCGTTTGGCAATTATGGCTCTGGCTTCTGCGGCATTGTGTTCGGCGGTTATACCGTAGTAGGAGCGAAACACCTGCAACATCGGCACAAGTGGCGTTTGTTGATTATGTGCAGCCGCGTGGCCCTGTAACACTGACATCCCCCGGGCACGGCAGCTATCCAGGAACTCATGACACAAGCGGCTTTTACCCGTACCGGCGTCAGCCACAATGCCGACTATCTGGCCGCTGCCGGATTTTGCCTGCTGGAGTGCTTGTTCCAGCGTGGCCATTTCAGCTTCTCTTGCGACGAACTGAGTGAGGCCGCGCTGAAATGAGGTGGAGAACCGGTTGCTGTCGCTGCGGACTTCACCCAGTTCAAACACCGGCATCGGTTCCGTTACGCCTTTCACGGAAACCGGGGCTTGTGGTAGTAATTCGCAGCGGCCTTGTACTTCCCGGGCTGTATTTTCGGTAAGGAGCGCGTGGCCGTGACGGGCTTTTGATTCCATGCGAGAAGCGAGGCCGATGACTTGCCCCTGAGCGGTGTAGTCCATTCTCAAGTCGTCGCCAATTCGGCCGACCACTATTTCACCTGAGTTCAGGCCGACGCGAATTTCGACGGCGAATCCGTGTTCCTGCTGAATTTTCTCGCTGACGCTGATCATCTCGCGGCAAATATGTTGCGCTGCCATACAGGCTTTTACGGCGTGTTCCTCAACGGATAACGGCGCACCAAATATCGCCATTACGCCGTCGCCGGTATATTGATTCACCGTGCCTTCCATATCGTGAACGATGCGGGTTAACACACCGAATACGTCGTTCATAATATTATGCCAGCGCTCGGCCCCGGCCAGGGTGGCCAGCGATACCGAATTGGCAATATCGCAGAACATTACGGTAACTTGCTTTAGCTCACCTTCCATCGACGAGCGTTGCGACAATATGCGCTCGCTGAGGTGTTGCGGCGAACGGATATTGCCGCCGTCGCCGATGGTCTCTTCCGCACCCCACACCAGAACCTTATTACTTTCGTCGCTAGCGACTTGTTGGGCATCAACCAGTTCGTCGCGAATATCAGCAATGTCTTCATCGTCTAACTTAAATTCGCGTTTTAGACGACGGTAAGATACCCGGCGATGCGTTTTTAAGTGAGCCTTAACGGCTTCCAGAAGCTGGCTAAATTCCATTGTGTGCTTTTTTTTCTGTGATGCTTTTAATCATGTCGTTGCAGCTATTAATATGGAAGAATCAATATTGAATACTGCAGGCTATCTTATCGAGTGGTGCATAAAGTTCTACATCTATACCGTCGTCGATAAGGGACTGATGGGTTTTTTGTAGATCGGTCATGAAGGTTTTTTCGGCATCACGCAGCGTATCGCTATCGAAGTTGTAGGTTATGTCTTTTAATAGCTCTACGGCGTGCGGTTTAAAAAACATCTCAAACGCTAATGTCGATTTAAACATGTCCCAACCGCTAAGAATTTTTGGTCGTTCATGGGCAGCAGCTTCCAGAGAGCTGGGCGGTGGTACACGAATGCGGAAGGGCGTGAGATGCGGCCCCAACGAGCCAAAGGCGTGATGGTCCTACGTGTGGGCCACTGACACATCCCAGATGAATGTCGTTAGGGCACAAACCAGCTTTGGGTCGCCATTGTCGTCCAACTTCATAATTTCTTTATCGTTAGGGAAACCTGGTAGCCAGCGGGCGATATTCCGGGCCCACTCGGTGATGTAGTAAATTTCCTCCTGGCCACGATCAGTATTTTCCATCGCTACTATTTCGGCTACCACCTTACGAACGAAGCTCTGCACGGTGCTGTAATAAGCGCTGAGAACCCGGCCAAAGTCTGAGGGTATATCCCGCGGCCCCATCGGGTAGTACCAGCGCGGATACGCATCGGTAGGCGTTTCGCTCGGCTGGTACTTGGAGAGTAGGTGTGGGTAACCGATGAATCCAGCCGCTACTAGTTGCCGAACATTGGTGCCAGTGCCTGAATAGGGCGCGTAAAACGTACCTTTTGATTCGCTAACAACCGAGTTGCCACCTTCGAGTACTGCATTGTTAACAGCTAGCTGCAGGCGTAAATGCGGCTTCAGTAGTTTGAATATCGTGTGCTTCATCGGCACCGAACTTTGCGTTACGGCATTGATAGTGTCGTAAGGGAAATGGGTAGCAGGGTGGCCAGAGAGCGTTACGACGTGGGCACCCCCCTGCAGTACGAAATATTTTGATAGCCGCCAGGCGTTTTCATCTTCCGGGGTAATAACATTGTGTTGCCACTTATCGCCAACCAGGTTGCCGATAGAGATTGCCAATGGCACGGCTGTTTCACGTTCGCCACTACGTTCAAACAGCGTGATGGTTGGCGCGACATAAATACCGGGGTAGGTCTCTATGTCCTGCACGGGTGTGAAGTCGACGCTGAAATACTGCTTGCCGGGGTCTAGCGGGCCTAGTCGCTCAACGAAATTACTGTCATCGAAATAATCGGCAGTTCGGCGGCGCATATACTTACTATAAGTATTAGCAGTGAGCATGGCAGTAAATTGCTCATCGCTAATATGTTCCATCCGGCTGTTCAGAAACCAGTTGCGACAGGCCAGCGGCAGCTTAGTAATGAGGGCCTTGAGGTAGTTCAGCCCCGCCGTCATTTTCCAGTCCCACTTTTCCGCTCTGGCGGGGTGTAGCACTTCAGCCGCCATGAACATCGGGTGATCCGGGGCAGGCTGCGGCCAGGGGCCCCGGCGCTTATACATAAACTCGTCGCGGCCGAGTGGAAACTGCTGGACGTGTTTAGATTTAATTTTTTCGCCGTGGATTTTTATTGCTTTATTATTTTCCATCTTTGTCCCCTTATTATTTGCTAACTACCCGGTACAGTTATTACGTCGATAGTAGTCCGCTAATGAATCAAAGGTAAAGAGCGTTACCGTTCAGGTATAGCTGTAAGCAGAGTAGGGTTGATGGCAGCGCACGTTATTATCTAACTAGCACGATAGGTCAGAAGCGACTATTCCGAAGCTGTCCGGGTATCGGTTTTGTTAGCGGAGACTCTAATTGGGTTAAATGAACTAATTTAAACGTGGCTGTTGCAGCCGATTCTTATGTGCGGCGAGGCTTGCGCGCGTTGAACTAGCGCAGGCTTCAAGTTGCTGAAGTCAAAATCCAAAATTCGATAGCCGACCACAACGCCACTTTTCTTGTTCGGCATAACACTAAAAGTACATTTTGACTCAACTAAAGAATCGCCACCGT
>CAJQNE010000199.1 GCA_905479545.1 uncultured Gammaproteobacteria bacterium
CGAACATAATATGCGCCGCCCACACACCGAGCACGCCGCCAATAATTTGCGCAGCGGAGTAGAGCGCCACTTCATGAAGCGGGCTGCGGTTTGCGATAGCAAAAGCGATGGTGACCGACGGATTAAAGTGCGCGCCGGATATTGGCCCCAGTGTAAGGATTAATACGTATAAACCACAGCCCGTTGCGAGAGCGTTGGCGAGCAGAGCAATGGCGTCGTTCCCGGCGGCCAGTTGTTGGCCCATGATGCCGGAGCCAATCACCACCATCAGGAGCCCTGCAGTGCCGATTAGCTCGGCAGTCGCGCGGATAGCTAAGCTGTTTATTGGCACGGTTATTGAACTTCTTCGCCAATCCGCTGAGCGGCCTGCTGGCATTCTGCAGCGGTCATCTCGTGAAGCGGCAGTTCAGCAAAGGCTGCAATGCGGCGTTTGAGAATGGCGTAGGCCGCTTCAAAAGCAGCATCTATTTCTGCCTCGCTGCCAGCTACATCTGCGGGGTCGACCACGCCCCAATGAGCGGTCGTCGGCTGGCCGGGCCATATTGGGCACACTTCGTTCGCGGCGTTGCCGCAGACAGTAATAATAAAGTCCATCTTCGGCGCGTTGGCGCCCGAAAATTCATCCCAGCTCTTGCTTCTCGCTTCTAGCTCCAACCCATGACGGTTGAGCAGCCGTAGCGCCCCCGGATTTGGCTTGCCGGTGGGTTGGCTACCGGCACTGTAGGCATTAAATTTGCCTTGGCCGATTCGATTGTCGGCCAAGGCTGCCTCGGCCATTATGGAACGTGCTGAGTTGCCGGTGCAGAGCACCAAGACATTAAATTTCGGGGCGTTCGATGGGGTGGTCATGGCGGGTATTTGAACCTCATTGTCGATGGCTGCACAGCTTTGGCCGTTACAGCAATTTTCCAGTAAGTAGGCGACCAGGGCGTCCATTTGGTCGAAGCGCGGTGAGTAGCGAATTTCCCGGCCGGCGGGTGCAGCTTGAATGAGTCCGGAGTGCGTTAGCGTTTTAAGGTGAAACGACAACGTCGCTTTCGGCAGCGCCAGAGCGGTGGCTAGCGTGCCGGCATTTTGTGGAACCGGGGCGTGCTGAACCAGAAAGCGGAAGACCTCCAGTCGCGAGGTTTGCGCTAAGGCAGCGAGCTTTTCAACGGCGCTATTAATGTTATTCGTTTCCATTGTTCTAATATTACCGAACAATTGTGTCGATTACATGACAGCCGCAAAGAATTTACCGGGGTAAATTTGCCGGTTTAAAAAGGAGACGCGCTACACTGGCTGCCTGTCAATTGCTTAAAAACAACACGTATATGTCACCGAATAAATTAAAGCACCGAATTCCGCCGCCAGTGGTTACCAGTATCTCAGCGCTAATTATGTGGGCGCTGGCGGAAATTTTTCCGCAAGCCGTAGCGGCCAAAAGTTCTAGTACTCTGGCGCTGATATTCTCCGCGGTCGGGCTGGTATTTGCCGGTGCCGGTATGGCCGCTTTTGCACAACAAAAAACCACGGTTAACCCGCTTGATTTGCAGAAAACCACGGCGCTGGTCACGCACGGCATCTACCGCGTTACCCGCAATCCAATGTACGTGGGTATGTTGTTTTTGTTGTTTGGTTGGGCGCTTTATTTGGCCAATATTCTGTCGATGCTGTGGTTGGCACCCTGGGTGGTTTACATGAGCCATATGCAAATTGCGCCCGAAGAGCAGGCGATGGAAGCGTTATTTGGCGATGAGTACCGGGCGTACTGCCAGCAGGTACGGCGCTGGTTATAGGCTTGTTAGTTCGGGGGTGTATCCTCAGCAAGCTTAGTGGCGTCACAAACTGAGCTGGCACAGCATCTGCAGCAAGTATTTATCTGACATTGAACTATGCTGATTACCTTGCCGTTGGGTTTGTTCAACGGCAATTGCTACTGAATCAAGGTAACAATTGCAGTGTAATTATTATCCCGCTGCCGCATCGCGACGGTGTAAAACCGGAGGCTTCAAAATGACGACTAAAAATAGCAGTTTCGCTTGTTCTGATTCGATCGATTACCAAGGCAAAGCGCTAAAGTATTTCAGTTTGACGAAACTGGAAGCGCAAGGGCACGACATTGGTCGCCTGCCGTTTGCGCTGAAAATTTTGTTGGAAAATTTATTGCGTCATGAAGACGGCGAAAGCGTTAGTCGTGAAGATATTGAGGCGGTACTAAACTGGGATAACAAAGCGGCACCGAGCCGGGAGATTAATTACACCCCGGCGCGTGTCGTGTTGCAGGACTTTACCGGCGTACCGGCTATTGTTGACCTGGCGGCGATGCGTGATGCCATGACGCAACTTGGTGGCGACCCGCAGAAAATTAATCCACTGTCGCCTGCAGAGCTGGTGATCGACCACTCGGTGATGGTTGATGAGTTCGCCCACCATGGCGCGCTGCATAAAAATGCCGAGATGGAATTTTCGCGTAACCGTGAGAGATACCAGTTTCTGCGTTGGGGGCAAACCGCATTCGACAACTTTACGGTCGTGCCGCCGGATACCGGCATTGTTCACCAGGTAAACCTCGAAAAACTCGCACGGGTTGCGTTTGTAAACCAAGCGACTAGTGAGGTTTATCCGGATACTTGCGTCGGCACAGATTCGCATACCACCATGGTAAACGGCCTCGGCGTGCTGGGTTGGGGGGTTGGTGGCATTGAAGCTGAAGCCGCGATGCTTGGCCAGCCGGTAACCATGCTATTGCCGCAGGTGGTAGGCATGAAGTTATCGGGTGAATTGGCCGAAGGCGTGACAGCCACAGATTTAGTGCTGACGGTTACCGAAACGCTCCGCGAACTCGGGGTAGTCGGTAAGTTTGTTGAATTTTTTGGCGACGGCCTGAGTGGTTTAACGCTGGCCGACCGGGCGACACTGTCGAATATGGCGCCGGAGTACGGCGCTACCTGCGGAATTTTCCCTATAGACGGCGAAACGCTGCGCTATCTGAAATTAACCGGCCGCGATGCTGACCATATCAAGTTAATTAAGAAGTGGGCTAAAGCCAATACCTTGTGGCGGGAAGAGGGCGAGCCACCGGCTGATTACAGTGATGTTGTTGAGCTCAACCTGGCGAAGGTTCAGCCTAGTTTAGCCGGGCCAAAACGGCCGCAGGATCGTATTTTGCTCAGTGACATGCAGAGCAGCTACGACCAGCATTTCGGCCCGCTGGCGGCGAAGCGTAGGGAAGACCGTGAACGCGCCAATACTATGCAGGCTGAAGGTGGTGATCCTAGTAGCGACGTAGCCGATAACGGCATTAGTGCCGGTTGCGCGCCCGTGACCTACGATGGCAGTGAATTTGAGCTTAAAGATGGCGCCGTTGTTATCGCCGCGATTACCTCTTGCACCAACACCTCTAACCCAGCCGTTATGATGGCTGCTGGCCTATTGGCCAGAAACGCCGCTGCCAAGGGGCTAACCACTAAGCCGTGGGTTAAAACGTCATTGGCCCCGGGTTCGCTGGCGGTGACTGATTATTTAACCAAGGCCGGGCTGATCGATGACCTTGAAACACTTGGTTTTCACGTCGTGGCGTATGGCTGCACTACCTGTATTGGTAACTCCGGGCCGTTGCCAAAACCAATCGGTGATGCAATAAGAGAGCACGATTTAGTGGCTGCGGCGGTACTTTCCGGTAACCGTAATTTTGAAGGCCGCGTGCACGGCGATGTGCAGTTGAATTTCCTCGCAAGTCCGCCGTTGGTGGTGGCGTACGCGCTTGCCGGTACGGTAAATATAAACTTAACGACCGACCCACTCGGTGAGGACGCCGACGGTAAGCCGGTGTACCTAAAAGATATCTGGCCGGGTGGTGATGAGATACAGCAGCTGATTACCGGCAATATCGATAGCGGCATGTTTGTCGATGCCTACGAAAAAGCCTTCAAAGGCGATCAGCGCTGGCGCGACCTGGAGATTCCGGAGGGCGAAAAGTTTCAGTGGACTGATGACTCTACGTATATCCGCAATCCACCGTATTTTGAGGGTATGGGTCATACCGTTAATGAGCTTAGTGACGTAACCGGTGCCCGCTGTTTGGCGAAGTTGGGCGACTCGATCACCACCGACCATATTTCGCCAGCAGGCACTATCACTGCTGACAGCCCCGCCGGCCGCTATTTGCAGGAGCATGGAATTAAGCCAAAAGACTTTAATTCCTACGGTTCACGGCGCGGCAATCACGAAGTAATGATGCGCGGCACGTTCGCAAACGTGCGGCTGCGCAACCAATTGGCAGCCGATACCGAAGGCGGGTGGACTACCCATATACCGACCGACGAAGTTATGTCGATTTACGACGCGGCTATGAAGTACCAAGCTGATGGCACGCCGCTTGTGGTGCTGGGTGGTAAGGAATATGGCACGGGTTCATCCCGTGATTGGGCCGCCAAAGGCACACTGTTATTGGGTGTGAAAGCGGTAATCGTTGAAAGCTATGAACGGATACATCGCTCGAACCTGGTTGGAATGGGGGTGCTGCCGCTGCAGTTTGCCAGCGGAGATAGTCACGAAGCGCTGGGCTTAGACGGATCTGAAACATTTGATATCAGCGGCCTGAAGCGGGGAGCTAAACAAGTTAAAGTCACCGCAACAACAGCTGATGGCGAGACCATAGCGTTCGAATGCGAAGTGCGAATAGATACCCCGGTGGAGTGGGACTACTACCAGCACGGTGGCATTTTGCATTACGTGTTGCGGCAACTGGCAGCAGTGAATGACTAATTGGCTCAGTGATAGCACTGAGGCGATTGTGGGTCGGATTCGACGATTGTGGTTCAGGGTTCGCGACAGCTTCTGGGGGTTCCCGCTTGCGCTGGTGTTACTGGCCATTGTCGTTGCGTATTTGTTGGTCGGAATTGACTCCACAGGGCTCGTGCCCACTGAGTGGTTAAGCTTCTGGTTGTGGGCCGATGGCATCGACGAAGCGCGGGCTGTTTCCACCAGTATCGCGGCAGCGGCGATATCCACTGCCGGAGTCACATTTTCTATCACTATGGTAGTGCTGACGCTGGCGGCGAGCCAGTTGGGGCCGCGATTACTACGCAATTTTACCAGTGACCGGAAAGTGCAGTTTACGCTCGGAACCTTGCTGGCGACATTCGTTTATAGCCTTATTTTGTTGCGCGCCATGGGTACGAATGACGATGGTAATTTTGTGCCGCACCTCGCGGTATCAATCAATATGGGGCTGGCGCTGTTGGCCATTGGGACCTTTATCCTGTTTATTGCCCACGTGGTAACGGATATTCAGGCTCCGAGGGTGATAGAGCGGGTTGGCCTCGAGTTGGATGAGGCGATAAGGACAACCTACCCTGCGGAAGGGCGAGCTAGCGATGATGCTCCGCCGCAGCGTGACCCTGACGCTGTGTTAGCAAGTCGCAGCAGCGGATTTTTTCAACAATTTGATCACGGTTCTTTGCTGCCGCTTTGTAGCAAACACCAGCTGCAGCTCAGGGTGCTACGAACAACCGGTGAGTACATATTGCATGGCGCGCCGCTGTTAGAGATTTGGCGTGAGGAAGGGGCTGAGACAGATGATGATGAATGGTTGAGCGATGAGCTGGAGAAGAACCTGCTGGCGGCAGTAATAATTTCCTCCCAACGGCTACCGGTGCAAGACGTAACGTTTGCGATGAACCAATTGGCCGAAATCGCGATTCGGGCATTATCACCCGGAATTAATGATCCGTTCACCGCTATGAATGCACTTAATCGGCTAGCGGATGGGCTGAACTACATTAGTCGGCGTGGCGAAGAGCAGTTAGTTGTTTGCGAAGATGATGAGCCCCGGTTGTTTATTCAGGGGCTGCCGAAGGCCGATACCGTAGGCACTGCTTTTAATACCGTGCGTGAATACGCTGCCAGTAGCCACCTGTTAACCCGACATGTACTCAGTTTGATTGATCGGCTACTACCTAGAGTCGACAATGAGCCAATGCGTGACCGGTTGGGCGAGGAAGCGCGGCTGTACGCCGATATTTATTTGGCAACGTCGCCGGTTGATTCAGACAAGCAGCCCATCGAGCGGCTAATTAACCGGATTGCCGATCGCTGTGAATCAATTGGTGAGAGCAATACTGATGAGGGCAGTGACTACGGAACAGCGGGAGATTAGGCTGGGAAGTGTATTAAATTGCGGGATAAACCAGCATTGATAACTAGCCCATTGGTTGTTTGTCGCTCAAAAAGTAAATTTTATGTCGCTTTCAGTTTAAAAGCGGCTCATATTTGGT
>CAJQNE010000200.1 GCA_905479545.1 uncultured Gammaproteobacteria bacterium
GCGATGAGCTAGCGGTTCAAACCTATCATGTTGATGGAGCGGGCGAAGCTGCCGGCGTGGGTGCGAGCCTGGTTGGCGGTAGAGCTCCTGCCGCTACTGATAACGTTGCCCGTACCAGCGGCACGTTCGACCTGGACCCCAGCGATGGTTTGGTTGACCAATCTATTGTTGCCGTTGTGGTGGGTAGTGATAGCCGTAGCGATATCGATTTTGGCTATAACTTCAGCACCATCGTGAATACCAACGATTCAGGTGCAGGTTCGTTCCGTCAATTCTCAAACAACAATAACCTGCTTCTTAATACCGGGCTGGATCAAGAGGGTATCGACAATACCCAAGGGGTTAATGGCGGTGTTGTGAAGGAAGCGGCGATATTTATGGTGCCAACGTCGGAAGACAGCGGCTTGCTAGCGAATCGTCCGGCCGACGGCGGCTGTAATTCGGCTGGCGTTTGTACCTTTACGCCAGTGACTCAATCAATTACCAATTTCGAAGATCCGGCGATTATCGACGGTACGTTACAGGCGGGCGGAACTTGCGGAACGGGTGACCTTGCTGATCGTGAACTGAAAATACGACTCGACGGTTCGCAGGTAACCCCCGGACTGAACGGTATTATCCTCACCGGCGGTGGTGATCATGTGGTGCGCGGCATGAACGTCTATGGCCACGTGCCCGACTCCGGCGGTGGCAATGGCGTAGGTATCGCCATGGTATTCGACAGCAGTAACAACCTGATTGCCTGTAACCACGTAGGTACCAATGTGCAAGCGACTGCCGCCGAAGGTGCGGGTAACGCCCACGGTGTATTCATTGGCATTAATGCCAGCAACAATATTATTGGTACTGCCGATAATGCTGATCGCAACGTTCTCTCGGGCAACCTCAACTACGGCCTTGGCATTCTAGGGCCTCCGTTTGGCACCGACGACAATATGCGGATTGAGAACAACTACATCGGTACGGACATTACCGGCACAGTAGCTATCCCGAATGGCAACGTTGCCAACAGCGTTAACAACGGCGGAATAGTGACCGGTAAAACGGTTGGTACGCAGATTATTAATAACCTGATTTCGGGCAATATCGGTGCCGGTATCGATATGAATAGCGCCAGCGATACGCTAATCAGCGGCAACCGTATTGGTACCGATGTTAGTGGCACGGCATTGTCGAACACTCAAGACGGTGTATATCTGCGGGCTTCGGCCAACACCGATTCGAGCCAGAACAATTCTATCGTCGACAACCTGGTGGACTACAACAGTGGCAGCGGTATTACCATTGGTGGTGCTAGTGGAGCGACGCCGGGTGGCGTGTCGCTTACTACTATAACCGGTAACTCGCTAACCAATAATGGCGGTGCAGGTATTGATGTGAACGCGGCCTCAACCCAAACCAGCATAGTTAACAACGTGATAACCGGTAACGGCGCGGCGGGCGGTGATCTGGACGACGGTATTATTCTGCGTTGCACCGACACCGAGGGCGATATACAGACCCCGGCTATTAACCCGACGCAGAACCTGATTAATGCCAACACCCTTCAGCAAAACGCTGGCGCGGGTGTGTTAGTAGATGACTGCATGGAAGGGGTGCGAATTACTGAGAACTCGTTCGGCAATAACGGCGGGTTGGGTATTGATCTGAACGACACCGTGCAAATAAATGGCGACGGCGTAACCATTAACGACCTTAACGATGCTGATGTGGCCGGTAATACCGGCCTGAACTTCCCGGTGTTTGATTTGGCCCTACTCAATGGCGGCAGCGTAGAAATTGCTGGCTTTGTAACTCCCGGCGCAACTATCGAGTTATATAAGTCGGCTGTCGACCCCACGCTATTTGGTGAGGGCGAAACCTTCCTGGCTAGCTTTGTAGAGGGTTCCGCCAGCGACCTGGATAGCGGCACCGGCTCTTATGTTGATGCCACTGTGGGCCAGAATTCTGACCAGAATCGTTTCCGCTTTGATTTGGGCGGGGCTGCAGTAGCACCGGGTGAAACGCTTACCGCTATCGCCATTGATGCTAACGGTAATACTTCAGAATTTAACTACGGCATTGAAGTGCTGGAAACCATTCCACCGCCATCGGTGTCGGCAGAGGTCTGCTATCTCGTTGCGGACCAAGGCCCGAATAATACGGATCACCTTACCGAGGTAAATAAAGCCACCGGCATTGAGCGCTATATTGGTGAAACCAATACTACGAATATCGAGGCGATGGCCATTCAGCCCGGTACGGGCGATATATTCGCCGCCAATGCCAGCACATTGGGCACTCTGAACCGGGTTGATGGTAGTTATACCGAGATCGGCAGTTTCGGAACGGGAAGCCATAGCACTCTCGGTTCACAAACTTTTTCCGATGTGGATGGTTTGATATTTGATGGCGCCGACCAGACTGGCCAAACACTCTATGGTGTTCACCGTAGCTCGGGCCCGGATATTTTATTCCGGATTGATCCCACCACCGGCGGTTATGTATCCGGTGCCTTTAATGGCGACGATTACATTGCGCTGCCTAGCGTTGCCGTTGGCGGCTCTACGCTCGGTGATGTGGACGATATCGCCATCGACCCCACCAGTGGCGTTATGTACGGCGTTGCCAATAATGGTGGCAGTGTTAACTACCTCATCAGAGTTAACCTCGTGACCGGCGGCGTATATGCGATTGGTTCCATGGCGCCAGCTACCGATGTCGAAGGCCTTGGCGTGGACTATGAGGGGCAGCTGTATGGCTCGAGTGGCTCCAATGAAGAGTTTTATCTGGTCGATAAAACCGATGGTTCTACCAGCGTAATTGGCGTGCTGGGCAACCCACCAGGCGGCCCGGGGGCGTTGAGTGATTACGAAGCTATCAGTTGTCTTACCGCGCCAATCCCCCGGATTGACATTGAAATAATTAAAACCGTGAGCAACCCCACACCGAGTGAAGGCAGTAATATTACCTATACCATTACTATCGAAAACACCGGCGACATAGACGCTACCGGAGTGGTAACGCAAGATTTGGTACCGCTGGGTATTCGGCCAACCGGTGCAACCGCCAGTGTGGGTTCGTTTGATGTGGCGGCTTCTACCTGGACTATTCCGGTGTTGGGTCTCAACTCGCCGCAAACGCTGGAAATTCAGGCGTTAGTTGAACAGGGTACGGCCGGAGCGACGATTATTAACACCGCTGAGGTGATCTCGCACAACGAATCGGATGTAGATTCATCGCCGGATAATCAGGTGGCAGAGGAAGATGACCAGTCTTCTGTGCCGCTGACAGTGCTAACGCCTATTCCACCGAATCTGCCAGATGCAAATACTTGTTACTTCCTGGCTGGCGAAAGCAAAAACGACAGCAGCGATCATCTCTCGACTGCACCTGCAGACTCAGAAGGCTATTTCATTGGGCTTGGTTCTACTGACGCGACGGGCATCAGCACGCAGCCCGGTTCGGGCCTGCAATTCCTAAGCACTCCTACGTCACTGCTCAGGGTTGATCCGGCTACCGGCACGGCTATTACTGTCGGCTCTGCAGGGTCGGCATCCGGTGCGGAAGGCACTATTGCAATAAACAATATCGTTGAACTGGCGTTTGACCCATTTGATGCCAGTGGTGAGGTTCTCTATGCCGTGCATCGCCGTGTTGGTAGTCCGGATATTCTGGTGCGTCTCGATCCGGCAACCGGCGCAGTATTGCCTTTGGCGTTCTCGAACCGTGGTTATATGGTGCTAAGCGGCGCGTTGGCTGGTTACGATGATATTCGAGCGATCGCAATCGACCCCGCTGACAGTACTTTCTACGCGATTCTCGGCGATGGTAGTGACAACCGGTTAGTGTCGATGACTAGCTTTAATGGTGAAGTAGTCACTGACTTTGGCAGCCTTGGTTTTGGCAGGACCGTAGGTATGTCGTTCCCGAATACAGGTGGCACGGCGGTAGTAATAACGGGTGAGGGTGACAACGACCACTACACGGTTACCCCGTCGCCATTCCTGGTAAGTTCAAAGACTGATTTGGGTAACAATATTGTAGGAATTCCTGACGACGTAGAAGAGCTACAAGACTACCAGGGCGTAAGTTGTGGCTTGCCTCCTGTGGATATTGCTGTCACGAAGACAGTGTCACCGACTAATGTTGGTCCTGGCCAAACGTTGACCTGGACAGTACAGGTGACTAACGAATCGACCAGTGTCGCCGGTGGATTGGTTATTGAAGATCGCTTAAGTGCGGGGCTCAGCTTCGACAGCGCGACACCTAATAAAGGTGCTTATGACGCCGCAACCGACCGGTGGTTTATTAACTACTTGTCAGCCGGCGAAACCGCGACACTGCAGCTGGTCAGCACGGCTCCGGTTGATGCTTCGGGCCAGATGGTCGAAAACGTCGCTGAACTTATCGGTCTGCACGCATTTGATACCGACTCTACGCCGGCTAACAATGTCGCGGCTGAGGACGATCAGGATAACGCCGTTGTTACGTTAGGCGACGTGGAGCCGGCGCCGGTTTGTGAAGGGCAGAAGTTCTCTGTTGTCGACTGGGATCGTATTCCTGCTTCGATTAACACCACGCAGACAGACACTCAGTACGGCATTACTTCGACGGTTACTGCCACTCGATTGCCCGGCGGAATATTGCCGGCAATATGGTCGAACACCAGCCCTTCATATGGCTCTGAGTATGGCGTGAATCCGATGCGAAATATCGGTGGTACTGAGCTGGTTGTGCAGTTCGACCGACCGTTGTCGCAGCTGAGCTTCTATTACACAGACATTGATACTGCTGATGAAGTAGGCACTATTTCTGGTTCGCTCAATGGTACTGCTGTGACTCCTGGTGTAACCCTCGGCCCGCTGGCTTCAGGTATGGCAATTACTGTGAACCTCGATCAGTCGCTGACAGTGCGGGATGATGCCGCAGACGGTAGTAACGATGTAGGCGCCGAATTGCGGGCCGTAATCGTTGGCTTTAATACGCCAGTGGATCAAATAACGATTAGCTCAGCCCGGGCCGGCGTGTTGGCACAGGTGCTTAGTGACATACAGCTATGCGCTGACTTCAGCGACGCACCGTTACCATTGCAGACCGCATTGCACATAGGCGCGCAGGCGAGTGGCATCTATCTGGGTAACATTGTTGATAGTGACGCAGGCCCGTACACAGCGGCGGACGCTAATGGTGATGGAGCCGATGACGATGGCGTGTTGCTAAACGGCAGTAGTTTGCAGGATCAAGTGCTGGTGTTCGGTGAAAGCAACAGTGTGATACTGGATATCACCACCATTGGCGCCGGCACCCTGTACCCATACTTTGATTTCAACGCGGATGGTGATTTTGATGATGTTGGTGAAACACTCACACCCATAGTGTCGGCTGGTGGAACTGTTAGCCTGACAGTCGATCTTGCCGATGACTTAGTCGCTGGCCCGACCTTTGCTCGCTTTAGATATACCAATAGCACTGAGGCGAACGCGGACGACCCATCCGGGGCTGTGAATGGCGGTGAGGTTGAAGATTACCGTGTGTTCCTTCAGTCGGCCGGTGTGCCGGTAAGCGGCAGTGTTTATCATGATGTGGATCACGATGGTTC
>CAJQNE010000201.1 GCA_905479545.1 uncultured Gammaproteobacteria bacterium
AAAACGGCGGCACTAATATAGTGCCGCCGTTTTTATTGTACCGAGTCAGCTGTGCGGCTTTCTCACCCCACATCACGAGGCCTATAACCCTCGCCTGAGCGCATGAGCTAGCTCCTCACTAACCAGCGATCTTAACAAAACACACCGGGATTGATGCAGAGCGGCCGGCAACGTTGACGAGCCGGGCTTTGCACAAGAACTGCACAATTTTTGCGTAAAATTCACCCAGCGCCAGTCCCCATCAACCGCTAAACTTATCAGCAACTGTTGCAGGTAGAGTCACACGTCCACTCACGAATTGCTCCCTGCAAACGGAAGGATTCAATACGCCCGCAGCCAATCCTCGCGGCCGATAAGAATGCAAACGCGGTAACGGTTTACGCTTATGACGAACAACACCACGGCCTCATTGTTATTACTCGCCTTCCTCGCATTCGCTGCAGGAGCTGAGAATGCTGAAACCAGTCACGGTATTACTGCCGCGTCAGCCAACGCCGACCAGCAAATGTCAGTGCCGGCAACCGGCCTGCAGCAACTGAGCTTCAGCGCGCCCCGGTTTGGTCGTTATACGCTGCAGGCAATTAGCGACCAGGGTAGCGCTCTGCAGCTAATCGACCGGGAGAACGGCCCGGGTGAATGGCACGGCAGCGCTGGTGAGAACAACGGTAGATTTGATACCTTTCTTGAGGCTGGTGATTATCGCTTGCGGGTGCAATCCAGCGAGCGTGGCAGCGGCGTCGCCAAGGTTCAGATTCAGCCGTTCGAGGAGCTGCAACCGGAAGCGCTACAGCTAGTCGAGCTTAAACCCGAAAATACCACGCTGGCCGACTTCCAGCAGCGTTCCTGGTGGTTAACTCTGGACGAGCCGCGACGCATTGTCATCGAAGCTGGTGGACGCCATCTGCAAAGCCTCGAGCTATGGCGGGATGGCCGCTGGCGCATCCCACTATCGGTGAATAGCGAAGTTGTCACAGCACAACCCGGCCAGCCCCAACGCCTACTAAATTTCAGCGTGCAACTGGAAGCCGGGCAATATCGACTCAGTGCTTACGGTGGTGCGGGTGAACCCTGGGCAGAAACCAGCAACGCCGCGCCGCTGCACCTGCGCTGGGGCTTTCCAGCCCTACCCGCCGCCCATCGGCAGCAGTTTCAGGCCAGCCCGCTGGGAATTGACCGCTACCGCGTGCCGGATACCGCCGATTATTTTCGGCTGGAACTGCCTGAGCCGGCACCCGCCACTTTAGCCGCCGGCGACTGGCTAAGCGACAGACCATTCCGCGAGCGTTCACGCGACAGCATCACCGCAAAATCCAGGCAACCTATCGCCACCTTGAACCTCAATAGTGAAACTGCCATAGACAAAGAGGAGCGAGCCGGGAGCCGTCTAATAACTGTGCGCGCGGCTGCTGGCCAGCGTTACACCCTGCAGCATTTCAGCCGCTCTTCGCATTACACCATCAGCCAAAGCGGCGACTGGTGGATCGACAGCGTGCACGCCGGTTCTTCTGAAGACGCTATCGATGCTACGGCATTGCTAATCGCCGTGAACCCGCGGCGCAACCTGCGTCGCATCAAAGCCACCACCGCAGTGGAGGTGAACCAACGACAAGGCTGGCGGCGGCGCTTCAACCTGCTGCAGCCTGCCGAAATGTTCCTGCAAATTACCGAAGACGGCGACTACTCTTTTAGCCAGCAAACAGCAGACAACGACGAACAGGAAGCAAGTAGCAGCTTGGCTAACCTCACCCTAGAACCCGTTTATTTGAGCCGACCTAAAGATGCGCCGGAGCCGCTCGAGCTTCAACAAAGTGTTAAGCAATCACTTAATGCCGGCCTCTATCGGTTGCGATTGGAGCCACGAAGCAAAGGCATTGCCGATCTGGCGATTTTCAGCGCTGACACTGCTGTCCCCGCCGAGTCGCTGGTTCAGGGGTCGAACCGGTTTGGCGCGGTGAAACTGGAAAAAGGTTGGAAGCACCTCGTCATTCCTGCCGATCAAGGCGGTACCAAAAGCGGCGTTATTCTTCGGCCCCTGCCGCTGGATATGCGCCGCCCGCTTAGTGTGACACTAGCAGCCAACGAAAGCTTATCGCTGCCGCTGCAATTCCCAGCGGCAGGCCAACTAACAGCGGCAGATGAATACGGCAACCCGCCGAAATTGGGCAGCAGCGATGCCGAAGCCTTGGGCACGCTATCTCAGCCCAGTGGTACCCATAACCTTAGTATCAGCAACACCGCCGAACGCTCCGCGGTCATCAACTTAGCTTGGCATGACCCGCGGCAACAGTCAGATAGTCCACTGCCTAAAGCGGCGATGCTTGAACCACCGCAGTTGCCACGGCTAAGCAGCGGCCTCCCGCAGTTTCTGGATCTCGCCAGCGGTGTCACGCAAACATTTGAATTGCGGGTAGAAAAGCCTGCGTTATACCGAATCGAATCTAGCGGTTTGCTCTCCACCTCTGGCCAGTTGCGCACACGGGTAACGCCAGACCTGGCGACCGCTGAAAGCAATGGTATTGGTCGCAACTTTCTCATTCAACGCTATCTGCGCCCCGGCGATTACCGCCTCACCGTTAGCACCCAAGGCGCAAGCGCTGGCCGCCTTGGCGTGTCACTAACTGCCGCACCGCTAATTGACGCAGGCCAGCTGCACGCAGATATCACCTCACGCCAATTGCTACCCGCAGGCCAGGGGCTGGACCAGCGATTGAGCGTCGCTGAAGCTGGCAACTATGAACTGCAGGTACTGAGTCAACTCCGGGAGTTGCGTTTCCGGCTTGAGGACAGCGATGGCTGGCCAGTGCTACCACCCGGAAACAACAGCCCGTTGAACCTACGACTATCGACCGATAATTTCCGCTTGATCATTGAACCGGGTGCTGTAGACAGTCGCGTCATTACCCGACTCGCTGCCATGCCGGAAACGCCAGAATTTATCGGCTACGGCCCACATACCATCACGCTTAACCAGAGTGTTAAGA
This sequence comes from uncultured Gammaproteobacteria bacterium, assembly GCA_905479545.1. Lineage (GTDB taxonomy): Bacteria > Pseudomonadota > Gammaproteobacteria > CAJQNE01 > CAJQNE01 > CAJQNE01. The sequence continues at coordinate 2,982 of CAJQNE010000201.1, forward strand.
AACGATGGATGGAGCCTGCTGCCGACGAGTCTCGTCAAGCCGACCGTTGGCTATTCAGCCTATCGGCCGCAGCAACCGTCAACATCAGCGCGAGCGACGAGATGCGCGGCGTGCTTTACCGAACCGATAGTGACAATCAACAACGCACCGACGATGAACGAATCAGCGACGTGCTATCACCTAACGGCTGGCAAGGTGACTTGCCCGCTGGTAACTACCGCCTTGAGCTTGAGCACGGTCGTCTTAGCAACCGGGTCGACTACCAACTTACGGTCAGCAGCAGCCAATTGCTACCGGGCCAAAGCCGCAGTATTACGGCCCCGGCATCGGTGCCGCTATCACTGCCCGCCGGTCTGTCCCGTATCACCTCATTCGGACCAGCCGATGTTCGGGCCCGACTTTACGACCATAGCGGCGCAATGGTCGCCAGCAATGATGATGGCAGCAGCGACTGGAATTTCCTGATCGGCACTAGTCTGCCCGCTGGCCAATACCGGCTTGATGTAGAGCCGGTCGGAGCGAGACGCGCCACCACAGAAATCAGTCTGCAAGCTCCCGCTGCCCGATTACTGCCACCGCAGCAGCTCGAACTCAACCAACTCAACGAGCAAACACTGAACCTGCAAGCCCAATACACCTTGCCACTCAACGTAGTCGGCAATAACAACCAGCTACTCCTGGTGAGAGCCGACGCTGTAGCCGACGACGCCAGCAATGGTGAAATAGGTATAGCGCTCGAGAAATGCATGTCTAGCAGACTCAACGATGCTGCAACGGAAACCGACTGCACGCAACTAGCCAACCACAGCGGCCAACCCGCCTGGCTGGCCATCGAACTTGGCTCCGAAGCCATGAACCCGACAACCAGCAATGTCAGCTACCGTTTGCGGCTGTGGTCACAAAACGATCAGGCCACCGAGCGACCCGTACGAGTCCGCCTGCTTCAAACCGAACCGGAACCCATCAGCGAGCGCCAGCTGGCAGAAGGCATTACCCTGCCTGCCGTTAGGCTCATTCCCGGGCCGCTGACGCACGACGATAGCGAAGGCTGGTCTGCCGCCCGGCTGGAATTGCCGCTGGCTGGTGTGTTCACCGGTTCAACAGCTGGCCTGCGTTTCTCTGCAGCCGCAAACGCTACGGCTTCACCTTTGCAGACTGCTACGCTTGCTGGTCAGTTTCTAACCTCACAACACACGCTGGTAGCAGGGCTTCAAGGGGCAAGCTTGCAGGCACAGCGCCAGACACTGCGACCAGACGCTGAACTATCCTTGCCGCTGCGATCCGGAGAAAGCGCTACGCTAACAATAGCAGCTGCGAAAAATCCGACATTGATATTGGCTCGCGCCCACAACGGCCAACCGGGCATTGCGGCAAATGGCTCAACCACCGCCGCTAAAACGGGCTTTAGTAACGGTTCGGCGGTAACTGTTATCGACTCCAATGCCACCGACCGAACCACCACTGCGGTAAATGCCTGGAAAGCTGATGAAAATGGCACACTGGCGCTACGCCTGAAAAGTATCGCGCTGTCACCGTTGCAAACAGCGACTGCCGATGACCAGGGTCGCGTCGTATTGCCACCACACAGCGCGGTTTCGATCGCTCTACCGGCAGGAATGAAAACCATGCAGCTGTCGTTGCCGAGCGAAACAGCAGCCGTGTTGAAAGGCGAGATAACGCTATGGAGCGGCCCGCACAGCAGTAGTGAGCAGCTACAAAGTGATGCCGGGGAGCTCCGTCTCTATCACGCCGGCTCGCAACCAGCACTCTTCAGCCTGCGACATTCACCGCTGTCCACCGACAACAACCTACAGACCCCTAGCCGCTTATCGAGCGACTCACCGCTGTGGTATGAGTCGCTGACAAGTCGCAGCCAACTGCATATCCGCGTGGATAATCCGGCCGACGAAACCACCGGGCTGGAGTTGGGCGGCAATATTGAGTCGGCAACTTGGTCCGGCGACGATGGCCGCCACGTTGCTGTCAAGATGGATAGTGCTACTAAGTCCACCTCGGGACCTAAAATAACCGGCGGCGGCATTGTCAGCATCAACGCACAGCCCGGTTTGCTGGCAGTGTGGCTGGATGGCGATACTGCAAACGTATTCGCCGCGAGTGAGGTAAAGCCTCTTAGCTTACCCCGCACCGTGTCCGTAATCGGCCAACAAACCTTTAGTTTCAGCACTGCTGAACCAGCACTGCTCAGTGTGCGCGGTCGCTCGCCAGCGCTGTTGCAACTAATTTCAGACGACCAAAATCATAACTATGACCTGTATACAACCGGCGCGCGATTGGATCAATACCTGCCTGCCAGTAATCATGAACTGAGAGTTCGACTTCTCGGCCCACAAAGCGTCGATAGCCTGACACTAACGACCCGCAGCGTCATCGGTATCAGCGCGACCCCGCCGACCGAACAATCCAGTCCACAAAATAGTGACAATGCAGCGACCCAAGCCGCGGCACTGCGCCTCGCCGCTGGCGATTCTGTGCTCTACAGTTTCAGCATCGACAGCGACCGTAAAGTGGGAATCGGCATTAAAGCTAGTCCCGACCAGGCCGAGGCACAGCTGATGGATTCCAGCGGCACGCTCGTCGGCACCGGCAGTACTCAATTTCAATCGCTAAAGGCTGGCCGCTACCTGCTACAAGTCTCTGCACCCGCTGACGGCACGTCACTGGAAGTCACGCCGCTAATCATTTGCCTGCAAGACCAATACGACGGGCCACCCGCCGACGTGCTGCAAAATTATATTGAGCAGCCCCGTGCCTCAGCAGAAGGAAGCCGCTAATGGACCACTTTAATATGGGTCGCAATACCGGCCGCCTTTTCGGCACAACCGCTGTTCAAGCGGCCTCAACGACAACCTCAACCTCGGCCACGCCCATCCGAACGCCTATGCGTCAATTACTTTCTGCTGCAATGCTGCTTAGCTGCAGCCTAAGCGGCCCGTTTCTGGCATCGGCTCATGCCGCAGCCGAAGCAACTATGCCTAGCGTCGCGACGGCTGCGATGCAGAAACCGGCACAACCTGAATCGATTGTCATGGTCCCCGACGAATTCTTACGACCTTGGGACCCCGTCACCTTATTCTTTCCGAAGTCCGCAGCAGCACTAGGTCCGCAGCAAGGCGGCCCTGCAGATAAGCCTGAAAAATGGGTAACGCTGGAACCTGCTCATCCCGGCGGCTGGACTTGGCTCGATGACCACACGCTGCAATTCCGCCCTGCTACCGCCTGGCCGCCATTACAGCGTTTTAACTGGAGCTTCGCGGGCAAATCACTGAGCCTCGCCACATTGCTGGCACCACCGCTGTATACCACCCCAAGAGCTAACGCCGTTGTTACTGAGCCGCTACGCTCAATTAAGCTAAATTTCGCCGAACCGCTCGATGAAAACACACTGGCAAGACTACTGAGTATCGAATTGTCTGCGCTGCCCGGTATCGGTGACACAGTCGATGCGGTGCTGAACAGTGACGACTTTGATATTAAACCACTGCAACGCCAAAGCTCCGGTGATGGCGCTAGCTATATCGTGAATCTGCAGCAGCCACTGCCAGCCGGCCAACAGGTCCGCCTGCGCTTACCGCTATCGCTACCTGATTCCGCTGGCACTAAGCAAGCCAGGAAAAATGACAACCAAGGCAGTTACACGCTCGCGTTTCAAACTGCTCCAGCGTTCCGCGTAACTTATTTTGGCTGCGCTGGCAGTCGTTACCCGGTAGCTCCGGGTGGCGTGAAATATGGCGAACGGGAGGCACTGAGTTGCAGCGCAAACAATCGCCAGCTTAGCCTCAGATTTTCAGCCACGCCGCAAACATTAGATGCGGTATTGGCCCGCAACCTGGTCCGTATCTCGCCGCCCGTGGCGAATTTAAACATTGAGCAAGCTGGCCCTAACCTGCTGCTCAGAGGCGATTTTGCCACCGATCAGCTGTACCAAATGACTCTGCAGCCCTGGCCATTACAAGACACTGAAAACCGGCCGCTACAGATGGATGCGAGCAGCAGCTTGTTCCTGCATTTTCCCCGCCCGGATGATCGGCTTAGCTGGGGCACCGGTCACGGCATTGTCGAGCGTTTCGGCCCGCAGACTGTGCCAGTCAGCGGCCGCGGTTTTACTCGCGCGGATTTGCGTATCCACCGAATTGATCCTTTGAGCCGGGCCTTATGGCCGTTTCCGAACGACCCGGTTGCCATCGATGAAAACCAGCAACCGCCCGGCCCCGGCGAAGCGCCTGCCGCGGATAGCGACCTGGATCGACCGATTAACTCTTACGAGCTGAGCCAGCAATTGCGGTTACTTGGCTCGCCATCACTTTCCCGATTAATTGACCTGCCACTCACGGCTAACGGGCCATCTGCCAGGTTCGGTCTGGAAATGCAGGAGCTGCTGCAGAAAATTAGCGGCAAAGCCGATCCCGGCCATTACCTGATTGGCCTCCGCAAGCTCGATAACTCTTCCCAGCGGCAATGGCTGCGTCTACAAGTTACCGACCTGAGCCTGAGCGTGGTCGAATCGCCCGACGGCGTTCAGTTTGCGGTAACCAGCCTGCAAACTGCATTACCGGTAGCCAACGCCAGCGTTACGCTGGAAGGTGTCACCACCGGCTCAAATGGCAGCTGGGTGAAGCTGTTCAGCGGCCGCACCAATGCTGCGGGCATGGTCAACTGGCAGCCGCAAGCCAACACCCCCGTCCGGCTGCGACGTATTCATGTGAGCAAGGGCGGTGATTCGCTACTGCTCGATCCTGACGACGCGCCGGAGAAGTTTTACAGCGGTCGCTGGCAAAAAGATCGCGGCAGCTGGCTGGTCAATACCGATGCTTTTATCGCGGCTGATAACAATGAACCGGAACCGCTCTGCCACTTGTTCACCGAGCGTCCGGTCTACCGGCCGGATCAAACCGTACACCTGAAGGGCTATATCCGTAACCATCAGCGTGGTCGGCTGAGCATTCCCAAAACCTCGGGCCGCATCGTGATCACTGCGCCCAATGACAATGAATATCCGCTGCCGGTAGAGGTAAGCGAGTTCGGCAGCTTCCACGCCGGTTTCAGCGACGACGATCTGCCAACCGGCGACTACGTCGCGCGCTTCGAATACGGCGAAGAAAATACTCAATGCGGCAGCGTCAGCTTTAATCTTGATGCCTACAAGCTACCTCGGTTTGAAGTGCAGTTGCAGGCAGCCGACATCGTGCCGCTGGATGAACCGTTTGATGTTAGCTTAGCGGCTCGCTATTACGCTGGCGGCGATGTCGCCGGCCAAGAAGTGAATTGGCGCGTGCTGCAGTTCCCGTCAGATTGGCGACCCGGCGGCCACGACGGTTTCCGCTTTTCTTCCGACTCGCGTTTTTCCGGTGGCACAGCACTAAGCAGCGAAGCAGTGCTGGAAGTGACGCAGGCGACTGATGAAAACGGCTCCGCCAGCATCAGCGTTAACCCGGCGCTGGAACCGTCTGCGGCTCCCCGCCGCTACATTATCGAATCAACTGTGGTCGGTGCCGACGAAACCGTCTCGGCAACCAAGCAGGTACGCGCCCTACCGGCGTTTGTGCTCGGCGTAAAAGTCCCGCGCTTCCTGCCAAACGCTAACAGCATCGATTTAGAACTGCTCGCAGTCGGTCCGGACGATAATGGCGTGGCTGGAAAAGCCATCACTGTGCGGCTGCTGCATCGCCAATGGCACAGCTATCTACAAGCCGCTGATTTTGCCGGTGGCCAGGCCAAGTACGTCACAGAAGTCGTTGACGAACCGGTTCGCAACCTCGACATCACCAGCACCGATGCAGCTCAGGCGCTGTCGCTGCCGATCGACGCGGCTGGCGTCTATGTAGTAGAGCTGGAAGCTCGCGATCAGCTCGGTCGCGCACAAGTGGTAAAAGTCGATTTATACGCTGGCGGCGATACTCCGGTCACCTGGTCACAACCGCCGTCACGGGTGTTTTCGGTGACAACCGATCAGACTAAGTACGCTCCGGGCGACACTGCCACGTTATTGTTGGAAAGCCCATTCCAGCAAGCTCAGGCATTAGCAGTTATCGAAACGCCGGACGGCAATCGTTACCAATGGCTGGCGGTACGCGACGGAGTGGCGAAGCTGGATCTGCCGATTGAGGCTCACTGGACACCTCGCCTGCCGGTACATTTCCTATTGATGCGGGGTCGCCTGCCGGGCGACGTCGAAATCAGCGGCGGCATGGATTTGGGCAAACCGGTGACACTGGCAGCCACACGCTGGCTGGCCATCGACCCGGTCAAAAACCGCATTGACGTGCAGCTGGAATACCCTGAAAAAGCCCTCCCCGGCAGTGAGATAGAACTCACCGTCGAACTAACTGATGACGAAGATAAACCGCTATCAGGCGAGGTAACGCTATGGCTGGTAGACCAGGCAGTGCTGGCACTCGGCACCGAGCAACGACTCGACATGCTGCCCGATTTCATTCGCGACCGTGGCACTCGCACCGCTCTGCGAGACACCCGTAACAGCGCTTTTGGCTTCTTACCGTTTATAGAAAACCCCGGTGGTGACGGCGGCGGCGCAATGGATGAGGCTTTGCTCGACAACGTCACGATTCGCAAGAACTTCCAACCGGTGCCGTATTTCAACCCGAGCCTGAGAGTAGATGCCAGCGGCAAAGATCGGAAGAGCACACG
>CAJQNE010000202.1 GCA_905479545.1 uncultured Gammaproteobacteria bacterium
CGTTTTGATCGGTCGTTGATGCTCATGGTCACCATCTCCGGGGAGGATGGGTGATTCTACGGAAATAGGGTGTTTTTGGACAGCCTCAACGCTTTGCATCAGTTGCAGCCCAACGGGCCGAGCGCAGCGAGTTTTTGGAGCGAAGGCGAAGCCGTAGTGGAAAAAATGTCAACTGCATGCAAATGTTAGAGGGCGACGCTAAGACTTAATGAGAATGTAATTCTTCACGTAGTACTTTCCTCAGCAACTCTTCATTCAGCGGTTCATTGCCGAGTGACAGCCGTAATGTTTTATTGATAAGGGTTTGGTAGCCAATGCCTTCTTTAGCCGCTTCTTCCCGGAATGACGACAACACATCATTATCGAGCATGATAGTGATGCGGCTTTTGCCAGTTGCCTCTTCCTGTAGCTTCGCTAAGTGAGGAACGTCACTGGCTCTTTTGGCTTTAGAAAAATCATATTCTTCACGCATAGTATTTTGCCTCTTTCCGAGTAGCCTTACGGGCTGAAATGATTCGAATGGAATCTTCAAAGCGAATGGTATAGACCACCGTAAGTAAACGGGTTTTCTGGCTCAGACCGATAATCAGCCAACGAGACTCACCTTCAGAATCTTCATCCTCAGTAGCCAGCGCCATCGGATCAAGGAGAACTGACGAGGCTTCCTCGAAATCAATTCCGTGCTTTGTCAGGTTTGAAGCTGCTTTTCGAGAATCCCATTCGATTTTCATGCATACATTATATGCATATCAGCTTCGGCGTGCAATAGTTTTCGATTTCGCCCCTCTAACGCTTTGGTTCAGGGGCAAGTTTTGGAACGAAGGCGTAGCCGTAGTGGAAAAACTTGTCCAAGGAGCGCAGCGACTGAGCCTGCAACCAATTGTTATACGCCACTTTCTTCATACTTGGCCAACCATGCTTCCCTCAACTGCTTAAAGCTATTTGGCTGAGTTTCGAATTGAATAGCATCCGAGGCAAAAACAGTACCGGTTTGAGCGCTGGAAACCCACAAATGTGCAACAGGCGATAGCCACTTAGCATTACTCAGTGTACCTGCTTTGATATTGACGACTGGTGCATCGGCTGCGGACTCATGCAACAACCTCGTACCGCAATTTGGGCAAAAGTGACAAAATACATCATTTCCACTTTCAGCTTTTCGTTTCCAGAGTTTCATCTCGATACCCGAGAATTCCAGAGCATCCCTCTTTACTGGCATAGACAGCCCGAATCCGGAGGAAGATTGTTTTTGACACTCCTGACAATGGCAGGCGTATAGCGAGAGGGGCAACTCAGTAATTCTGTAACGAACTTCTCCACATTGACACCTGCCCTCAAGTGGCAACACGGGACTCTCAATGTTGAGCATTTAAGTGGTGCCTCCGTGGCGAATAACGCCTTGGTTCAGGGGCAAATTTTGGAACGAAGGCGCAGCCGTAGTGGAAAAATTTGTCCAAGGAGCGTAGCGACTGAGCCTGCAACCAATTGTTATATTTTTTACGCGGACTCAAGCTTTTGCACAGCCTTAGCGATATCGATCTGTTGACCAGTCCACTGGTACTTTTCGTTTTGATACGTTTTCACAACTAAGTATTCAGTTTCCTCTACCACCTTGGTCTCTTTTACTTTGTGGAAAACCATGCCGAGTTCAGTTTCTCCTAAAACATAATCTAAATACCTCAGAGCTTTATTCTCCAGCACTACTAGCTCTTCTTCGACTTTGTCTCGTCTTTCGGTAAAGACTCTAAAAGCTTTGATATTCGTTTTTTTGAGCCTAGTGCCCCCTATTTCAATAAATTTGGATTCGCTCGAAGACACGTGTTCTTTCACGTTGTAAATTTTGGTTGCTACGTCACCTTTTTCAGTGGTTGTCGAAGTGAACGTTACGGAAGAACCAACACTGATATCAGTTTGATCGAACTGCAATTGACTGACATGAAAAAACCGAGTTTTACCGTCATCACCAGCAATGAAGCCGTAACCCTTCGGTTCAATAAACTTAACTATTCTACCCTTCATATGGATCTCTCATAAAAAAATATAACGCTTTGCTTCAGGGGCAAATTTTGGAACGAAGTGCCGAAGGCCGTAGTGGAAAAATTTGTCCAAGGAGCGAAGCGACTGTTCCTGCAAGCGATTGTTATATTTCATATTTCCCGCCCTTGCCGAAACCCAAAAAACGCAATATATAGACGGTAGGTATAGCTAACAAACCTATGCCCACGAATACAAAGAAGAAAAATAAGTTCGTGTCCCAACCCCACCCCCAGCCTGTGAACATGCTCTTAACTTCTTCTTCGAAGAAATGCGATTTCCCATCATCTGGGAGAAATGACCAAATGACACTCATAACACCAAAAAGAAACACTGGAATAGCAATAATCAACCCAACGAATCTCTCCGCGCCGTAACCAGACCCCAGAATTGCGATTGATAAAGACCCTCCGATTCCTGTCAAAAGAAATCCGAAGTAGAAATAGAAAGCTCGGTCAAATAAACCATTGCTATCCAAATCTTCTATGAACGCTCTAAATTGCTCTCTCATGGGATATAACGCCAAACATGAGTGGCGATTTTGGAGCGAAGCCCGAAGGGCGTAGCGGAAAAATTGTCCATCTCCATGTTTTTGTTAGGGCTAATGAGCTGCAAACTTTCCAGCATGCTTACTGATTTTTTGTACTGTCCGGTCGAGTGTGTTGAGGTAGTTTGGAGT
>CAJQNE010000203.1 GCA_905479545.1 uncultured Gammaproteobacteria bacterium
GGAATAAAAATTTTCATTTTCGAGCGAATGCCAGTGTGGCTTAAATTCAGTGCCTTGGTTAAATATCAAAAAACGATTAGCGGGAGCTCATTCGGAGCGCTACCAACCAAAAACTATTCGCTGAGCGTGACTACCCAACGCTTATTGGACGCCATATATATGACGTATATGCTTTGAGATTGCATTTGTGCACATTATTCACGACTTCGCACTTTCATTATCATTTTCCGAATAAATGGACAAATTACGTTTTTAAAGGCCGCCAAAATTGGCGTGATTGTAAATGTGTTACGTCTGGCTATTTTCCATCGTCTGATAGGGCGAACGGCGTTAACCTTCCGGAGAGTCACTCTTAAGGAAATTCATATAGAGCTCACTACGCACAATAAACTAACGATCCTGGGTTAGAAATTCAGAGTAGTCGTGTTTGACGGTACATCGATAACGAAGTCGTTGTCGCTGCGGGTAGCGGTACCGGAAGCGACTATTGAGTCATCACTTCCCAAAGCAGTCCAGCCCAGTGTGTTGCCCGCTGACACACCCAGTAACGTCAGTTGCAAAGCGCCATCTAACGCTAAGTCAAACTGTGCTCCGCTAGCACGCACATCCAGCGACATTTTTGCGGTATCCAGTGTGACGGCCTGAAGGTTGGTGGTTGAAAGGGTGGCTCGTTGTTCAACGGTTGTGAGCTCCCCATAAGCCGGTACGGTCGTCGATAGTAAGCCGGCTGAGCGGCCGCTGGCACCATTGGTGTCAACGACTTCGTTATCAGTACGGCTGGCGTTTTCGGGGTCGAGAGGGCGGTGAGCAATCGCAAATGACGTGGCACGAATTTTCATGTCCTGCGAGTCGTCGACTGCTTGCATGTTTGAGACCCAGTGTGCGCCGTCGTGCAGCAAACCAAGCTCGGTATTAAAATCGCCGCCGCCACGGGTAAACACTACGGTAGCCGGATTGGGGTTTAGCTCACTGCGATCGAACAGGTTGAATATTTGGGTGATGGCATCGTAAATAGACGAGTTCTCATGGGTTTTATTGGCGTAGAGCAAGAATTGCGTGTCGTAACCGAGTTCAGAAAGGCCTTCGTAACGACTTTGTGCGCCCTGGCCGTTGTCGATTGGGTCGCCGGCACCGGCAATTTGTAGGGTCGGGACGTGCATCAGGTTTTCGGGTTGTGGTAGCTCGGTCATGATTTGTGCAGGTACGACGGCAGCGAATTTATCCGGGTTGCGCCGTGAAATTACCGTTACACCGCCACCACCGTGAGAGTGGCCCATGATGACAATACGGATGGGGTCGATACGGTAACGGGCGCTCATGTGCTCTATAACTTCGAGTGGGTCGAGTTCGCCGCGGTCGGTATACGAAATGTCGCCACGGCCGAGTGTGGAAGCGAATAAGTAACCGCGGGCTTCGAGTTCGTCTTCCAGCCCCAGTGTTAGACCAAAGGGTTCCCAGATGTAGTTATTCAGTCCGTGGAAATACAGCACGAGCGGCCAGTCGTGGCTGCTATCCGGATATGCCTCCGGAATGTAAGCAAAGTAAGGCTGCACACCGCCGGTGTATTCGTAGTTCACGGCTGCATCGCGCGGGCGGACGCCTTCGGGTGTCGTAACCGGAATTGCGGGCGGTGAAGTGGCCGGTGAACCTCGGGTAATACCATCGCCAAAGTCAAAAGCAGACTGATAAATGTGCGCGATACGACCTGTGATGACGGGCGCCGGCACATTCGCCAGCGCGTGTAGTTGTTGTGGATTGACTTCGACCACTGCGTCAGACACATCACCTGTGGCTAACAGCCGGGCTTGTACGTGATCGTCAAAATAGACCGGATCATGTGGGGTGAACATCAGGTCCCAGACATTCGACCCCGGTGCATTCGCGTCATCGGTGCCGGGTGAGGTGGCGGTTGGTGAGCCAGCGGGGACGGTCCAGTATTCGCTGTTGTTGTCAGGGTTAGCCAAGCCCGAGCCGACGCCGATTTTCCAGGGGCCGTTGGGGAGCGAGGCAAGCGGAATCCGCGCTTCAAGCGCATGGTCAGTAATTCGCACTGCGCCGCCAAGCGTTTCTAAATCGGTTGCGATGCCTGTCGCAGACGCGAGTTCGCCGCCGCTACCCCATAGTGTCAGGGCTTGGGCGTAGGCGCTGCCAATACCGGCGTTCCGTGGCCAAGCAGCCACGGCGGGGAAATCAGAGCTGTTGGTGAACGTGATGGTGGCTATTTGCGCCGTGTCGTTAGGAAACGACAGGAAGCGGATATGCACGTACAAATCGGTTGTCGTTGCTTCCATCCGCAGAAACGCAATGTCAGCCGTGAAGTCTGGCCAGTTTGTCGTGTCGGTCGGCAGTAGGTAGTCGCCGTTATGAGGCGCACGATCGGCTCCGAATGCTCCCCAGGTGGCATGGCGATAGGCGTCATCGTTTTCTACCGGCGCTGGCTGTGGTTCCGGTGGCACACCGCCCGGCGCGTAGTACTGTTCATGGTCACGGCCATCGGCATTCGCGCCGCGGGCGAAGTGTATTTCGTCAGTGCCAACAAATTCGCCATCGACGATAACCCCCTGGTTAGCACGGCCCGAGGGCGGTGAGTCGAACGGCGGCCAACCATCAATAAAATCATTCGGGGTGGAGGCGTCTACCGGTGGCACATTACTTTCTACAGCGGAATCAGAAAAATTTGGGCTGGAACTGCCGCCACCACAGGCACAGATAAACAGCACCGTTGCTGCGCTAAGTATGTTTCTCATTGTTCTGCTCCGCACGAGCAGCTTAGCCGCCCATTATGGTTATAATAATTAGGCTATCTTATATGCTGGCGAAGGCTGGGCCAATGGCGGTGACGCCGGGTGCAACCGGCCTCAATCCGCCAATAACAACTCTAACAACGCCTTCTGGGCATGTAGCCGGTTTTCTGCCTCATCCCACACCACACTTTGCGGCCCGTCAATCACCTCGGCGGTCACTTCTTCGCCGCGGTGTGCCGGTAAGCAGTGCATAAACAGTGCGTCATCATTCGCTAACGCCATTAGCGTTGAATTTACCTGGTAAGGCTGCATGGCAGCATGGCGTTCGGCGGTTTCTTCTTCCTGGCCCATGCTGGCCCAGACGTCGGTTACTACCAAATCAGCGCCGGTAACGGCTTCTTCTGAACTCTGTGTGAGAGTCACTCTCGCACCCGCAGGCTTAACAATATCGGCGGGTGGTTCGAAACCCGCAGGGGTCGCTACATGCAGATCGAATTCAAGAATACGAGCGGCATTGATATAGCTGTTGCACATATTATTGCCATCGCCAATGAAAGCGACTTTCTTGCCGGCGATGTCACCACGGTGTTCGTAATAGCACTGCATATCGGCTAGTAGCTGGCAGGGGTGAAAGCGTTCCGTGAGGGCGTTAATCACCGGCACTTTGGAATACTTAGCCAACTCTTCCAGATCAGCTTGTGAATCGTTGCGCACCATAATGGCGCTAACCATACGGCTGAGTACCCGGGCGCTGTCAGCAAGGGGTTCACCGCGGCCGAGCTGGGTATCGTTTGGCGATAAGAATAATGCGCTACCACCGAGCTGAGCCATGCCCGCTTCAAACGAAACGCGGGTGCGGGTTGATGATTTGCTAAAAATCATCGCCAGAGTTTTGCCAATTAATGGCTGATGTACGACTCCGCTGCGATGCATGTCGCGCAGCTCAGTGGCTCGGCGTAGCAGCGCGTTAAATTCGGTTTTACTGAGGTCGAACAGGGTCAGAAAGTGGCGGGTGCTCATGGTGGGCTCGTACGTTGCAATCTTGTTTCAGCAGCGTTAGCGCGAAACGAAAAAGGCCCGCTAGCGGCGGGCCCGAAAGCAACCGTCAGATTGCTATTGAAGCGCTATGTTAGCAAAAAATCGTCAAAGGCATAAAATGCCACGACTTATTAATCACTTGAGCGCACACAATGCCTCCAGAACAACCTAGCGAGAGCCGCATTGATGGCATTGCGCTTAGCCTTTTCTCTAGTCGCATTACCGCCGTGTGCGCTGAGATGGGCGCTATTTTGCGGCGCACCGCGCTGTCGCCGAATATTCGTGATCGACTGGATTATTCCTGCGCGGTGTTTGACGCCGCTGGCCAGTTAGCTGCCCAGGCTGCGCATATCCCGGTGCACCTTGGCAGCATGGCGTTTGCGATGGGTGAACTGGTGAGTGCCGTTGATTGGCAGCCGGGTGACCAGCTGATTGTGAACGATCCTTATCGTGGTGGAACGCATTTACCGGACGTGACGCTGGTAGCGCCGTGCTTTGTGGATGGTGTGCTGATTGGCTTCGTTGCTAACCGTGCACACCATGCCGATATTGGCGCAGATTCTCCGGGGTCTATGCCAATTTCGAAGTCGTTGCATGAAGAAGGATTATTGATTTCGCCGCGGCTATTGGTTCGGGGCGGCCAGCTTGATAGTGAGTACTTTGCAGAAATAGTGGGTAGTACGCGCAGTGGTAACGGTGGCGATTTTCATGCTCAGCTTAGTGCAAATCGCGTGGGTGTTAAGCGACTGGCTGCGTTGGCCACAGCCAGCGGGCTGCAAGGCTATTCTGCGAGCCTGGTCGCGCTGAATGACTATGCGGAAACTTTAATGCAATCGGCGCTAGCGACGATACCGGCAGGAAGTTTTAAGTTTGCCGATGTGATGGATGACGATGGCCTCGGCAACACAGACATCCCGATTGTGGCATCGCTTACTGCGGCCAATGGCGAGGTTTCGGTCGATTTTGCCGGCACTGCGGGGCAGGTTGAAGGCAATGTTAATTGTCCTTTGGCCGTGACTGCAGCTGCGGTGTTTTATGCTTTTCGTTGTTTGCTACCGGCGCAAACGCCAGCTTGTGCCGGTGCGATGCGGCCACTGAAGCTAAAGGCTGAAGCGGGGCTATTGGTTAATGCCCGCTATCCGGCGGCTGTGGCCGCGGGCAACGTTGAAACCAGCACTCGTATCGTCGACGTGGTGTTAGGCGCATTGGCTCAGGCGTTACCGGATAAAATTCCTGCGGCAAGTCAGGGCAGCATGAATAATCTGGCGATGGGCGGTAGTGTTCCGCGCACCTGGGATTATTATGAAACCATTGGCGGCGGAACCGGTGGCGGGCCTGAGCAGCCAGGCTTAACTGCGGTGCAGAGCCACATGACTAACACATTGAATACACCTGTTGAAGTGCTTGAGATGACGTTCCCATTGCGTGTCCATCGCTACTCAGTGCGTAAAGGCTCAGGCGGCGCTGGCTTGCAGCCGGGAGGCGATGGCCTCATCAGGGAGTTTGAGTTCTTGCAAGCAGCCCGGTTTACCTTGCTTACCGAGCGGCGCCGCTCACAGCCTTGGGGACTAAAAGGGGGTAATGCAGCTCAATCTGGCAGTAATGTTTTGCAGTCGAATGGCTTGAAAATTACTGAATTGCCACCAAAGTATGAGGGCGCGGTGTCAGCCGGTGACAGACTCACTATTTCAACACCCGGTGGTGGTGGTTGGGGTAGTGCGGCCTGAACTGCGGTAAACTTAATTCACGACTTATAGTTACAAGAGATTTTTATGGAACAGCAAGCTGAAACCCAACAAGCCGACCAGCAGAAGCGCCTGCAGGGCCTGATTAACGACAATAATGTATTGCTGTTTATGAAAGGCACGCCCGATTTCCCGATGTGTGGCTTTTCAATGAAAGCGGCACAAGCACTGGCGGCTGTCGGTAAAACCGACTATGCCTTCGTTAATGTGTTGGAAGATCAGGATGCCCGCTCGGTGTTGCCGAGCGTCTCGAACTGGCCAACGTTCCCGCAGTTATTTGTCGGCGGTGAGCTGTTGGGCGGATCTGATATCGTGCTTGAAATGTTTGAGAGCGGCGAGTTGAAGCAGGCGATTGATGGTGCTGCGTAAGTATTAGCAGCTTAGGTTGCAACGCGGTTCGAATGTGCTGGGCCTTGCTGCTGCCGGGTTACTTAC
The DNA here is from genome assembly GCA_905479545.1 of uncultured Gammaproteobacteria bacterium. Taxonomy (GTDB): domain Bacteria; phylum Pseudomonadota; class Gammaproteobacteria; order CAJQNE01; family CAJQNE01; genus CAJQNE01. Next base: position 5,963 of record CAJQNE010000203.1, read on the forward strand.
ATCGTAACGGTGCAAACTGAATTCTGTTTTAAGCATAAAAAAGCGCCCGCTTATAGCGGGCGCTTTTGCGTTCCGGTTTTAACTAGTTTCTGGCGTGATTTAATCGCCAGTCGAAGTCGATATATCGGATTTTGTAACCTTCGGGTAGCGGATCATTCCGGTAGAGGTTGATATAGCTCGCAATGCTCGGGGCCCGTCGCAGAAAATCCGACTTATAGAAATCGAACAACTCCGAAACCCATACCGTTTGTTTTTCGATATCGATATAAACGTTCTTCGGATCGTTTATAAATAACTTTGTGGCTGCTTCTAATTCGCTGCCAATACGAGCGGCAGTGTAGGGCGTGCGTGGCAGGCGCGGGCTGCCCTTAACCATTCGGTTTAGCGCGAAGTGAACCCGCTCTTCGTTAAATTTTCGAATGACGTTGTTTTCGTAGTCGCGCAGGTTGGTAGTGCTGCCACCCACCGTTATCCCGCGACGGCTGAAAAAGCGATAGCGTTCGTAAAAGCCATTAAAGTCACGCGGTAATTGAGCTTCAAGCACGCTGTGCATTGCCAGCGCGTTAAAGGCGTTTATGTGAAAAGCAACTTTGCTGTTAACGCTGCGCGCCAGTTCTTCATTGTTGGCCGGGCTGTTCTCAGCAATCCAGGCGGCAAAGTTATCTAATTCTTGCCGGTCACGAAACAGGTCGACAAAATCTATATCCCCACGAATATTGACGTGCTTTCGAAGCACGGTAGCCCATTGCGCATAGGCATCACTGTTGCTCTTTATTACCGTCGGGTCGGCAGCTTCTGGTTTTACCGTGCTGCCGCCACAACCGGCAAGGCTTACTCCCAGTACTAATGCTGCTGCTGTGCCGATGCGGCGCGTTACGCGGGTTAGTCGTCGTCCCTGGCTAATGGTCATAATTTTCTTGTAGTTATTACGAATGGCTGAAGTTTCTCAGTGAAGATAAATCAGTGAAGATATAAACGGCCGCACTAACAGTTCGGGGCAGCCAACATCAGAATTATGCCGTGCATTCTACGCTTAGTCGGGTGGCTCATCGCAATTCGATAGAAGCTGCCGCACCGACTTCTCTGCCTACGGCTCGTATACTACTCAGCGAAATTACCCTTAAAGCAGACAAATTGTGAGAAAAACACTGACGAGCCAGTTGGCGTGGTGGGCCAGTCGATTGATTGGCTTGCTGTTGTTACTACTGTTAATTGCGGTGGTAGTGCTACGACTCCGCTACGGCGGCGGTCCTGATTTGCCGGTGCATAGCTACGGCGAGCCTGCTGTTTCGGCTATGCAAAAGGTGGCGGATTTACGCTACCCGCCAGGTAATGTGGCAGTGAGCGATGCTGGCAGGGTGTTTTTGACGTTGCACCCTGAGGGGCGGCCCGCCACCAAGGTTGCTGAGTGGGTTGGCGGGGAAGCGCGACCATTCCCGGATTCCAGCTGGCAGAGCAATGCTGAGCGCCGGGTGTACTTTCAGTCGCCGCTGGCGCTGCGGCTCGATGTGCCACGTAACCGTCTGTGGGTGCTGGATAACGCGAATCACGGCTTCGGCCAGCCGCGGCTGCTCGCCTTCGATATCAATAGCCGGAAACTATTGCACCAGTATGATTTTCCTGCAGAGCTAGCTCCGCGTGGTTCACACCTTAACGACTTTCAAATATCCGCCGATGGCCGGACATTTTATATTGCCGATGCGAGTATTTTGGGTTTAAAGCCCGCGTTATTGGTGTTTGACCTAAAGACCAATACTGCCCGCCGACTGTTGGAGCGACACGTGTCGGTACTCGCTGAGCGCTTCGTGCCGGTGGTGCAGGGGCGACGAATGCAACTGTTCGGCAGTTTTGCTATTCGGCCCGGTGTCGATTCTATAGCGCTGAGCCGGGATGGCGAGTGGCTGTACTTTGCTGCGGTTACGGCGCAGCAGATGTATCGCGTGCCGACCAGTGCTTTGCTTGACACTAAGCTCTCTGATACAGATTTGGCCGAGCGGGTTACCGTGTTTGCGGCGAAGCCGGGCACCGACGGGCTGAGTAGTGACGACGCGGGCAATATCTACCTGAGCAGCCCGGAAACCTCATCGATTCTCAAAATGCAGCCGAGCGGCGAAATCACCACGCTACTGCAAAGTGAGCTTATTCGCTGGCCGGATGGGTTTAGTTTTGGTGCCGACGGGTGGCTGTATTTCACGACCAGTGCCTTGCATCAGGTTATCGGCAAATCAGCAGCGCAGATTGAAGCTGCCGGGCCTTACCAGCTGTGGCGCTTCCAAACGGGCGAAACAGCAACGGCGGGCCAGTAAGTCCGCCGTTGCTGCTCTCAGGAGCTCGTTGTTATGCGTTGCGCCCTACAATCGGTAGCAGGTGGCGACGCATAATCAGGATGATTAGCGCTGAAACCCACACACCACAGGCCATAAAGAACAGTGTGCCGCTATCGCCCTGAACTTCGATGCCGAGAGGGGTGAACAAATGAAAGAAAATGGCCCCTGAAATCACTCCTAAAGCGAGTAACGCGCCAACAGGCTGCAGGCGATGGAGTTTTGGTGCAAACGTACCCAGCAACAGCAACGCCGAGGCAATTAACTCTGCGGTGCCGACGACGTAGTAGTTAAAAATTCCAGGCGGCAGAAATAACCCTGCGAATCCAAGTGATGCTGCCCACTGATCGAGAGTGCCGAAAATATGCAGTGTTTCTGGTGACGAAGTGAATTTATAGAACAGCGATTGTATGAATACAAAACTGATAAATAGCGCCAGCGCAGTCGGTAAATACTTCTTAAGTTTGTTATCCGTGTCGGTCATGGTGAATCTCCCCATTAAAAGTGATGGATCAAGTGTTAAAAAATGCTTAAAACAAATGCTTAAAACAACCAGCTTGTCGGTCGTATTTGTACGTTCTATGCCCACAAGAGCCGAGCTACAGAATCGTTCTTTCAATTTCTTTACTTTTTTATTGTTACCCGTGTTTTTATCGCTGGTCGTGATCTTGTCGCTAACGGGCTGTGGCCCTTCGCCGTGGGAGCACCCACCGATGGAACAAGTATTCGCTGATCAACCACTGCCAGCAAGGCAAAAAATTGCTGGCCTGAATATCGTTAGCACCGGTGATTCCAGTAAGCCGATGTTGCTGTTTATTCATGGTTCACCGGGTAGTTGGGAAGGTTGGATTAACTATTTGGCTGATCGTGAATTGCAGAAGCAGGCATTTTTGGTAGCCGTTGACAGGCCGGGTTTTGGAGAGTCGGCTGGCCCGGTAGCGCCAACGTTTGCCGAGCAGGTCGCAAGGCTACGGCCTGCTTTTGAACTGCTGCAGGAGGGCCAGAAAGCAGTCTTGGTTGGCCATTCGCTCGGTGGGCCTATTGCCCTGCACATGGCGGCGTTGTACCCCGACAAAGTCGCTGGCATGGTTTTGATTGCTGCTTCGCTTGACCCGGAATTGGAAGCGCCTCGTTGGTACAACACCGTGGCCAATTGGAGGTTGGTTCGTTGGGCAGTACCCGATGCCATGAGTCGCTCGAATGTGGAAATGATGGCGCTAGCTAACGAGCTACAACAGCAGACAGCGCTTTGGCCCTTAATTACCGTGCCGACAGTTATTATTCAGGGGCAAAAAGATAAGTTGGTTTATCCCGCTAATGCCGATTACGCCACTCTCCATATGCCTGCTTCGCAATTGCGGCTTGTTAGAGTGGCCAATGAAGGGCACTTTCTGGTGTGGGAAAAACGGCCATTGGTAACCCGGGAGATACAGCAGTTGCTTAAGCAGTTGGCTGACTGATCGTTTGACAGCTTAGTCGTGTAGAATGCGCCGCACTATTTATGCTGCCGCCAAACTGAGAGACTGCCCGAGTGACAATGACAAACTCTGCAAGCAACGAAAACCCCACTGAAACGGCCCTGCGTGCAGCCTTGGCGACTGTTAAGGATCGCTATACAGAGACTAGTATCAGCGATAATCTTAAATCGCTACGGGTAAACGATGCGGCGGTAGGCATAGAGCTAGAGTTCGGCTACCCATTGGGTAGTTATCGCGCCGAGCTTGAAGCCGAAGTGAAGGCTGCGGCTGAGGCGGTGGACGGTATTGAGACGGCATTGGTGTTTATTAATGAAAACATCAAATCGCACGCCGTGCAGTCTGGCTTGAAACCACTGCAAAATATCAAAAATATTATTGCGGTTGCTTCCGGAAAAGGCGGTGTGGGCAAGTCGACCACCGCGGTGAACCTGGCTCTGGCGTTAGCCGCAGACGGCGCAAAAGTAGGCATGCTCGACGCCGATATTTATGGCCCGAGCCAGCCAAGAATGTTGGGTATCGATGCCCGCGCGACCAGCAAAGACCAAAACTCGATTGAGCCGTTAGAGAACCATGGTGTGAAGGCTATGT
>CAJQNE010000204.1 GCA_905479545.1 uncultured Gammaproteobacteria bacterium
ACAGTAATGTTGAGAATCATGCCGCTGCGTTCAAAGGCTTGCTCAAACGTCGGCGATATGACGTTTGAGCAAGCCTTTGAACGCAGCGGCATGATTCTCAACATTACTGTTTCACCGACAGGTGCTCATCAGCAATCACGGTTACTCAACTATCTCACCGCACCAAACGTCTATATTCGTCGCGCCTCGCTTGCCTCCTGCGCCGTACCGGGGCTATTCCCGCCGGTAGAGCTGGAAGCCAAAAGTTTTGAAGGCGCGCATGAACCCTATATGCAAGGCAGCCTGTGGTGCGATGGTTCAATTAAATCCGACCTACCGACACTACGCGTCGCGCGACTGCACAACGCTAACCACTATATTGTCAGCCAAACCAACCCGCACGTTATCCCGTTCGTATCACAAAATGCGATCCGCCAAAAAGGCATATTGCCACTCTCTAAACGGTTGATGGCAACCGGCACTAAGTTCACGCTAAACCAGGTGCTGTCGCTGATGCGAAACAATATGAATTCACACGGGTTGGGGCTGTTACTGGATAAGGCGGTGTCAATTACCGGCCAGAATTACAGCGGCGACATTAATATTTTCGCCTCCCACAGCCCACGCTACTGGCTTAGAATCATTTCTAACCCTTCGGCCGGGGACATCGCTGAATACATTCGCAATGGCGAGCGCGCCAGTTGGCCGACGATAGATCGTATCCGCCTGCAAACTACCATCAGTCGCACCTTTGACGAATGCCTCGACCAACTCAAGCGTGAAGCTGGCGGCGATGTTGTTGATACCGCCACGGGCAGCGATTGGCGCAAAATGTCGGCAGGCTAAACCGCCAGCAAAAATCAGACCCGAGCCCCGACGCTAGCAGGCGCAATGGCCGTGATTCAGGGCTGACTCGCTTCACAAAATTCTTGATAGCAGGGTTTCTTGCGTTGATACTAATTAGACCGCTGCGGTGCGAAACGCCTACTTACTCGTTCCGCACCGCAATAGCCCGCTTTAGTGTTATTTAACCAACATCCAGATACCCATTACTATCATCATGATGTTCTCCGTCAGTGATATGGCACCCAGCGGCACGTTCGAGTTACCGCCAACACAGGCACATTTAATATCGCGCTTTTCAATATAGACGGCCTTTATCACTGAGACGGCACCCACCGTGCCAATGAACAACGCCACCGGCGACGCCAACCAGATTAGCGAACCGGAGAGCATCAGGATGCCAGCGCCAACTTCGCCAAAGGGATAGAAATAAGCGTAGCGCACGTCTTTTCTGGCGATCAGGTCATAACTCAGAAACTGGCTGGAGAAGCTGCTCAGATCACGCAGCTTAAGAATGGCTAACACGCACATCGAAAAGGCAATAAACCACTCAAACGAGCGGAGTGACAGCAGCGTGCCCAATGTCGACCAGCTAGCCGCCAGCGCCATCAGGAAACACGTGGCGAACACCGCGATTACCGGCTGGTAAGTCGTGCTGTCACTGTTCTGCTCTTCGGGGGTCTCTTTACCGAAAAACACTTTAAGGTCTGAATAGCCACCAATACGCTCGCCATCAATCCAGGTTTGCGGCGTGGTTTTTACCCCATGCTCTTGCTTAAAGGCTTCGGTTTGCTCTTTAGTCGTCAGGTGGTGGTCATCAATCTCATAGCCCTGCCTTTTAAGCAAGTGCATACTTTTGAGCCCGTAAGGGCAAAGGTGATCTTCCATTACCATACGATGAAGGACGGCAATTTTGCTCATGTTTATGCTCCTCTTTCTGCTGATTAATTGAAATGAATTAAATAACTGACCAGACAGCGACAACCCTAGCCGCCTTTGCTTTAAAGCCAAGCACGAATACCAGCCACCAACGCCGTGTTGTGAGTCGATTCGCCTTCACTTCGGTCTTGGTCCGCTGTCGCAGCGTATTTTTGCAGCCATTCAACGCCAATATAAAGCGCGAATTCGCGGGCAAATTCATACCGCAAACGAAGGCCCAGTTCAGTGGTATTTACACCACGGCGGAGGCCTGCGCTCTGGTCTTCGGAGAACGACCCGTTTAGCTCAAACCGTGGCTGCAAAACCCAACGTCGGGTCAGCAATAGCTCGTACTCGGTTTCGACCCGCAGGGTGCTATTGCCGTCTTCGCTGACGAACAATGCGGCATCGACTTCGAACTTGTAAGGCGCCGAGCCCTGCAGCCCTATACCGCGTGAGTCGTATCAGGGTTTGGTCTGAAATCGTGCCTCAGGCCAACCTGGAAATCCCAGAACGGAGCAACAAGCCGCCCGTAGAGCAGTTGCAGCTCAGCATCACGGCTATAACCAAAAAATGTCGGGAAAGCATATTCACAAATCTATTATAAACCTTGTAGTGGTGTGCAGAGTCACGTGTTAGTCACTCTCGCAGCACGGTCAACACAGCGACGAATTGCTACTGAAATGATGGTCCGGCCCACTCAACCGCAGTTGGTTAGTGAATTCAGGAGAAGTAAATAGAACGGACCGCGTAGCTAACACAAGCTATACCGGTTTATCCCAGCTTCAACCAACCTTTGAGGCTATTACCAATATCGACAATTTCCTCCGCACATACTTCGTGTTGCATCGGGTAAGCACGATACTCAGGCGTAAAGCCCATACCTTGCAGAATTTGCTTAGCGATATGGCCCATAGATTCCTGCACCATTGGGTCTTGCGTGCCATGGAATATATTAATGGGTAAAGTCTTGTTCGCTGCTGATAGCTGCACTTCCTCAGCGGCAGGGAAATAAGTGGACATCGTCATTAATCCAGCCAAAGTTTTCGGGTAAGCCAGTGCGGTGTGATAAACCACTGCCCCGCCCTGGCTGAATCCTGCCAACACTATTCGGTCGCTCGGAATGCCCGCATCTAGTTCGCGTTGAATCAATTCGCATACAGCCGCAGACGATGATTTTATTTGCTTAAGATCGATCTCGCGCTCAATCGACATCGCCAGAATGTCGTACCAGGCGGGCATAACCATGCCGCCGTTGATGGTAACGGGTATTTCCGGCGCATGGGGGAATACAAAACGTACACCGTGGTTATCGGGCAAGCCAAGATGGGGCACTACAGGGACAAAATCATGGCCACTGGCACCTAATCCGTGCAACCAAATCACTGCTGCATCAGCGACACCTCTCGGCTCTAATATTTCACATTTGAGCAAGTTCCGGCTCCTACATTATTTTAAGTGACAGAGAGAATATCACGGCTACCTCGCTGACCACCGCTAACCCGAGTAAACGCGATGCTACTCTGCATTTGATAGAATATTCATCGAAGCAAACGGCTGTTGTAAAGAACTCACCCCGATACCCTTCGCTTTGGTAAATTTCCCAACTCCGTAGCTCCTAAGCCACCCCGTACACTCCTGTATTGGCTGTTTCACAGTCAGTCACTGACCTTTTTAGAGACTAAATCAAAAATGAGCAAAGCCGCTGAATCACGAAAAAAGAAACTCCGCGGCAACGTGGGTAAGGCGGTAGTCGATTACTCGATGATTGAGGATGGCGACAAAATTATGGCCTGCGTTAGTGGCGGCAAAGACTCTTTCGTCATGCTGGACGCCCTGCTGCACCTACAACGCGTTGCCCGGATTAACTTCTCTGTTGTCGCTGTCAATCTTGACCAAAAACAACCCGGCTTCCCGGAGCAGGTACTACCCGAGTTTTTCCGTAAAAATGGCATAGAGCATTACGTAATCGATAAAGACACCTACTCGCTGGTGATGGAGAAAACTCCCGAAGGCAAAACCACCTGCTCGCTATGCTCCAGACTCAGGCGAGGCAACCTCTATGAATTTGCTGACAAAATTGGCGCTACCAAACTTGCACTGGGCCATCATATGGACGATATTGTGGAAACCTTGTTTCTCAATATGTTTTTTCAAGCGAAGCTGAAGGGCATGCCCCCTAAGCTACTTAGCGACGATAAACGAAATATCGTTATCCGGCCGCTGGCTTATTGTCGCGAAAAAGACATCGCAAAAATTGCTGCTGATTGTGATTTCCCGATCATTCCCTGCAACCTCTGTGGCTCACAAGAAAATCTGCAAAGAAAAAAAATTAAAGCGATGATTACTGAGTGGGACACCCTAAGCCCCGGTCGGGTGGAGAACATTTTCCACAGTTTGCAGAACGTGAGTCCTTCACAGTTGGCGGATACTGAGTTGTTCGACTTCAGCAACCTGAGCATCGACCGACAGCAAGCTCGTCCGCAGCAAAAATTTAAAGCCGCCGAGATTTCATCCTCTAGTGTCGTAAAACTGACTCAATACCCCTCGGATTTCCTGAAGGCAGGCTGAGAAACACGGTTAGACACCGTTGGAAGCAGGCTGCGCCGGAGCAAGCTCTTCAGTGGTCGCATATTCCCCGAGCTGCCAAACAATCAAGCTATAAACATCGAATTGATGCCGCGCCAGCACGTGAATTTCACGAGCCTTACGTAGCCCCCGGTTCAGCCGCGGCACATGTTGACGCAGCTCACCCAGCCACAATTTGCATGCTGACTCATCATTAACGTCCAGCTGTCCGGCGCCAAATAAGTTCGCGTGCAACGCCACCCACACTATCCGTCGAAATAGCCGGTCTTCCGACTTTAGCCAGCCTTGCGTCAGCCACTCAGCACAGGTATGTCGGCTGTTCTTAGCTGACGCATAACGCTTGGCGAATTCGCGCTTTTTCACCAGTCGCTTGCCGAACTCGAGCTCCAGCCCACGAAGTTCAGCTTCCACCCCACCACGCATAACAAACCAAGGATCGAATTCCAACCGCAAACGAAGTGTCGTTTTGTAGTCATGGCAGAACATCCAGAAAACCTGCAATCGCGCGGTTGCCCAGTCGTTGCCGAATACCAAGCGAAATATGCGCCGCCTTTCAGCCTGCAGGTCCGTCAGTAATTGTTCGCCAAATTGTTCGGCCAGCGCAGTATCTAGCTCCTCGCTGGGCCAGATAAAATGCTCGGCGCGAACAAACCGGCCATATTCATCAATATTTCTCTGGTTTAAGCGTTGCAGGCAACCGCCGATTAGCAGCATAAATTTGCGGATAGTAAAGCTGTGCCAAAATGCGGGTTGTGGATCACCACGGACTAAGTTCAACAGTTCACGCTGCCACGCCGCATAGCGAAGCCACCGCAGGTCACGAAGCGTTTGATGGAACTCGACTAAATCACCGATATGGTCTTCAACGGTAAATAGTCCTCGCCGGGCCCAGCTTTCGGCAACCAGCAAAGGAAAACCAACCCGCAGCTCCTGAATGGTTTGTGGCTCGGGTTTCAGAATCGCACTATGTGCCAGCGTTACGAACTCGACTTTATTGCGAACAACCATTGCCGGGTTAACATTACGTTCGGACGAATAGACTTCCTCCCATAACTGCTCCAGGTACGGCACGATCAGTACCGCTTTTTTCAAATCACCGGCGAGTAATAAATTGTTGATGCGTGCACGCCGCTCAAAATTTACTGCGACTGCGTTATGAATAAATATAAGCAGCAACCCCAGCGGAAATAGCAAACCGACCGTAAGTGCGATGCTGCCAATATGCGGCAGCACCATTTCCAACAGTCGCGCACCGGCGGCTGAAGCCGACAGTGCAACCAGGTTGTCGTAGGATTTATATAACACCGTCCACACGGCAACAGCCACGAGTGATAGTGTGCGAATAGCCCGCTTCTGTAAAAAACGACCGATCAGCAGCAACATGTTTAGTGGACTATAAACCCGACGAAAACCACGGAGCCGAGCGAGCAATAACGACTGCCTTTTGGTTGCCGGCTGCTCACCCGTAAATGCTTTATTGAACACCTGAGCCTCTATTCCTATTCAACCGGTACTGCTCGGTGTTCAACACCACTCTTAACTTACGATGCAGTTCTGCGGGTACAGAATCCACACAGAGGCAAACGTTAACCCGCTCTCTAACCGCCGATTTCTCTGATTTTGCCGCGAACCTGAGCGCGGTAAGCTTAGGAGTCACTAACATTGGCGGCAGCAGTTCTACTGTCTCAGCTTTTGCACCGCCCCGGGATAATTGCCAGCCATTGGCACTATGAAAGGTCAGCACCATCAACGGTTGGGAGCGGATTTGTCGATTAACAGCTATTGCGACGATAATAACCGTGCCGAGCAGACTCACGCTCCAGCTAACATTTACCAGCTGCCAACATAACAACGCGAACAAACCTGCCAGCAACGAAAACCGCTGCATCCAACGAGAATGCCCAACCGGTATTCGCAGTGTTTGTAATTTGGAATGCACTGCCGGAACCGGTTAGTTCGAACCGGTAAAAAACTGCACAATAGACTTTAACTCCGGATCGTCCGGTGTCCCCCGCCCCGTAAGCCAGCCGTATATCAGCGGGTCTTCAATGCCGAGTAGTTTTACAAAAGCCTGCTGCTCAGCGAGCGGAGCTTGAGGGTAGCGCTGATCTAAATAGCGCTCAAAAACCACGTCGAGCTCGCGCATTCCACGCCGACAACGCCACCGTAAGGATTTCAGATCCATGGTTTGGGTATCTGCATTTGCAGCACTATCGGTTGTCGCGTCTGGCACCATTGGAGTCTCAATTCAATTTACAGATTGCCCTGAAGTAGCGGGCTGCTATTTGCACCATTGTATGTGATAGGCCGGTAGCCTGGGGTCAGAATCTGCCAATACGGTTTCACCGAAGGCTAGTAATTCCTTACCGCATAATAACAACGGCGTTTGGTTCCGCTGCCATGGCGGAATGCGTTGCTGAAACCATTGCTTCAATAGGCGATGCTGGCCACTCCGCAAATATTTCTCGCCACCGCGTCGAAAGGTGATCCGCAAACTACCGAGGCTTGCCGGATCGAGTCTAATAACGTCAGGTGCATCAGGTTTAGCTTCCGTCAAAGTGATACTGCCCCAATCACCGGGTAACTGGCAGCAAAGCTGATCGCTAAAGTGCCACTCGCCGACGGGTGCATCGACGACTGGCTGCACTGCGTAAAGCATTCCCTGAAAACGACGAACCTCACCGCCCACGTAGTGCCACACCGGACTTTGCTCTGCTGCTGCAGCCAGCGTTTCGTCGAGGCCAGACCAATTGTGCTGCGATGGCAACGGCCGCCCCTGCTCGCGCAGCCATTGCCTCACCAGTAACTTGCGAGCTGATTGCCCTAATGATTTGAGATAATCGACGCTTAGCGCATCGCTTGAGCTACTCTGTGAACCAGCGCGCTGACGCGCGGCCAGTAACAGCTCAGCCGCGTGGGCCTCCAATAACCCTCGTTGCTCAGCTTGTAAACCTGCAGCCCGGACCAGGTTTTTTTTAGCTGCAGGCCACTGTTGTTCCAGCAGCGGCAAGACCTGACGGCGGATAAAATTTCTCCGCAGTGTCTCATCGCTATTGCTAGGATCTTCAATCCAGTTGAGTTTACGAGCTCTGGCCCACTGCCTGAGTTCTTCGCGACCGGTCGACAACAACGGCCGCACCAAATGCCCATCAGCAAATGCCCGGGTCGGGGGCATCGCAGCCAAACCATCGCTACCACTGCCACGCATGAGTGCGAGCAGCACCGACTCAGCCTGATCATCAGCATGATGGGCGGTGAATAAGAGCGTCTGCGAATCGACGTGTTTGGCCAACGCGGCATAACGGGCGCTGCGGGCTGCACCCTCCAACCCTTCGCCAGAGCCTATATCGACCCGCACACGTTCTACCCTAAGAGGTACGGCCAATTGCTCACATTGCGTCTGGCAATGTTCAGCCCAGCTATCACCCCCAGCCTGTAAACCATGATTAACATGGACAGCGGACAGTGCGATGTCGCCAACTTCGGCAGCCAGCCAATGCAGCAACACCGTGGAGTCCAACCCACCACTGAATGCGACAACCCAGCGTTTTGCCGCTAGCTGACGGCTAGCTGCAAGTAATTCGCCGCTTAGCAATGTTCGTATCTACATTTCTGCGACATGCTGATAGTCAGGCCTCAGCGAAGACACCATAACTGCGCAACCGGGCGTGCCGACGCTTTAGTAGCTCATCGACTGAGAGGCGCTCCAAGCGTTCAAGCTGCTGCAGCCAATGATCGCCGAGCGCTGCTGCTGTGGCAGGCATATCTCTGTGGGCGCCACCCAAGGGCTCAGGCACTATGGCATCCACTAAGTTAAATTCTTTTGCCCTGTCAGCCGTTACACCCATAGCCGCAGCCGCATCCGGCGCTTTCTCGGCGCTCTTCCACAAAATAGAAGCACAGCCTTCTGGCGAAATAACCGAGTAAATACTGTATTGCAGCATCGCTACGTGGTCGCCAACACCAATAGCCAGTGCACCACCAGAACCGCCTTCGCCCACTACCGTACAAATAATCGGTACTTTTAAATTGCTCATTTCCAGCAAGTTACGAGCAATTGCTTCGCTCTGGCCGCGTTCTTCAGCACCAATTCCCGGGTAGGCGCCGGGAGTATCAATTAACGTAATGACCGGTAGGCCAAAACGCTCTGCCAGCTGCATCAATCGCAGCGCTTTGCGGTAGCCCTCGGGGCGCGGCATACCGAAATTCCGCTTTACTTTTTCTGCGGTATCCCGACCTTTTTGATGACCTAAAACTACCACTGGCTTGCCGGAAAGGCGGGCAACACCGCCGACTAGTGCACCGTCATCAGCAAAGGTGCGATCACCGTGGAGTTCTTCAAAATCGGTAAAAACGGCATTGATGTAATCGAAAAAATATGGCCGTTGAGGGTGACGGGAAAGCTGTGCGACTTGCCAGGCGCTCAAGCTGGAAAAAATTGAAGTGGTTAGCGAATCACTTTTGCCCTTAAGGCGGCTTATTTCGTCGCTGAGGTTTACCGCGTTGCCTTCGCCAACGTGGCGTAACTCTTCAATCTTCGCCTGAAGCTCAGCAATGGGCTGCTCAAAATCAAGATAATTCAGGTTCATACAAACGGGTTTGCACTGTGATAGAACGGGCAGTATAGCGGTTTTAAACGGCAGAGTGCCCCTTCTGAATAACGGTTAGCCGCGCCCGCTACTTTCGAGATCAAGCTCGATTAGTTGCACTGCATCACCAGTGCCCGATACAGCCAGCCGTCGACCGCTGGGGGACAGTGCCAACGAGTAAATTTCGCCGACTTTAGTCGCAAAAAATGCCGTTTGCTGGCCACTTCGCAAGTTCCATACCCGCACAGACTGGTCTCGCCCACCGCTAATCAGCCAATCCCCGCTGCGATGTACCGCTAGTGAGGTCACATCACTACGATGCCCCGCTAACACCCCGGCCTGCGCACCGCTCCGATGCCAGCGATTAATTAACCCGTCTGCCCCTGCAGTAAATAACTGCTGACCATCGCTGGCGTATTCCACATCGTAAGCCATCCCACTATGGGCAAAAATTTTAAGTTTGCTTCGCGACTCTTGCCTACTACGGGAGCGGCCCTGCGTCGACTGGCCTAATTTCCACAACAGCACCGCGCCGCTAGCATCACTACTGGCGAATTCATCGCCATAGGGAGACATTGCGATAGCCAACACTCCTGCTTTGTGACCATTAAAATTCTGCTGTAGCTCGCCGCTGCCAACATCCCACAAGCTTAAGCTTGAATCTTCGCTACCACTGACTAAGCGTCGACTATCCCTGGTAAAGCTCACCGCGGACACTTCCCGACTAGCGTGGTCCAGAACCCTTGACGCTAGTCCGTTCCGCCACAACCGCACGGAATGATCACCACCTACTGATGCAAGCAATTGTCCGTCAGCTGAAAAATCAAGTGCCGAAATATAACTTTGATGGCCACTTAATTGCTGTGAAGCGCCGCCCTCGGCCAATGGCCAGAGCCTTATCTCTTTGTCTGCTCCGCCACTGGCGAGAACTCCGCCAGTGGGGCTATAAGCAACACTCCATACGGTTTTGCTGTGCCCTTGCAGTAATCGCGAAGTATTCCGGTTAACTACCGGTTCACGGGTATCAAAATAACGGGTTTCGCTAGCCGGCTGTCGACTAGCAGAACTTTGCATTGCTACCTGCAGAACCCGGGGCGGGTTAGCGGCCAGCCGTTGCCAATCTGGCGGCGGCACTAATGATAATGGTGTTGGGTTTGAGGACGCTAAGCTAACAAGGCGTTCAGCCGATGCTGTCGCTCGCTGAAAAGTGTTCGCAGTATTGAAATTCCGTACAGGAGTAGAGCTAACAATGGCAGGCCGGAGCACTTCATTTACCGTTACAGCAGGGTCTAGTGGCTGAGGCTGGCGTTCCGAAGCTATAAGGTTTTCAGGAATACCGTCCAACCGCTTTGCCGCTTCTACGCGATGGATACACACGCGACATTGAGTCAGGTAGCCGCGAAAAGCCGCCGCGCTGCCATGAATTTTAGCCGCCTGAAAAGCCCGGCTGTCGTCTATTGCTTCGCCGCCGGATGCGGGCGCGGAAACTAATAGAAAACTTGTTACTCCCAACATGACAATGCGATTAATCATCACTGTCTCTCCTAACTAAATATCGCTAGTGACTTTATATTTTATGATTGTTATCTATATTCGTAATGCTTGTATGCAGACGGAGCATCCTAGCTAGCCGCACACCAATTGTGTCGCTTTAGTTTAAAAAGAGCGCGCTCAATAATACCACATCAGCAAAAGATACCGGTGCTATCAGATACGACATAACGCCACGACCTGATAATTGCCCCCCGACAAACTTAGCCCTACCAAGGCAGACTTGCGGGCCTGTTGAATCACTTAGAACCTTAGCAGTATCAAATTTAGCCGTTCGAAGCCGTTACTTTGCTAGAGTCTGTTTCATAGTCGAGTGGCTTATCACTGCTACCCACAACTTACCCGAGCAATAAAAGGCACAGTAGATGCCGGAGCACATAATGTTGACAACAAAACTTAACCCAATGGCCGCACTGCTAACACTGACACTGTTCAGTAGCGTCGCGTTTTCATTACCGAAAACCGGCGAACCACTTCCCGACTTTACGGTAGCCGACAAGGGCAAAATGGAGCTCAACGGTGAAGAGATAAGCTACCAGCCATTCGGTGCCGGTGCCGTGAAAGGCAAAACGACCGTACTGTTGCTGATTGCGGCACGCGAAAGCGCCAGCAATATCAACAAGCCGTTTCAGGAAACACTGAGCGCCACCCAGTTCCCGGCTGGCAACCGACAAGTCATTACCGTTCTTGGCTTAGATCAGGCGGTATTTGGCACCAAGGGCATTGCCCTCGGCCGACTGAAGGATAAACAAAAAGCCTTCCCCAGCTCCAACTTTGTGGTTGATGCAGCGGGCTCGGCCCGCGAAGCGCTTGGTTTGGAAAAGAAGAGCTATGCAGTAATCGTAGTCAGCTCTAACGGCAGAGTAATACGAGCCAAAGACGGCGCTTTGAGTCAGACTGAAATTGATGACTTCATCAACGCCTTCAGGAATGACAAATAGCCTGCTTTACTATTTATTAGCCAAACCATTTCAACAAGGCCGCTATTCGGACAGAATAGCGGCCTTTTTATATCCATCACTTAACACTCAATACTTCTTCTACTTTAGTAACGGGAAATTTTTATGACCGACTTGGTCGACTACCAACTAAACGACGGCGTTGCTGTCATTACCATGCAAAACGGCAAAGTGAACGCGATGTCGTCGGCATTATTTGTTGAGCTTAATGAAGCCTTTGATCGCGCCGAAACTGACAAAGCCGTGGTTATTCTTGCTGGGCAACCCGGCATTTTCTCTGCGGGTTACGACCTGAAAGAAATGATGGGCGGTCACGATTCCATCGTAAGCCTCCTTACCGCCGGTTCTACCTTCTCACGCCGCTTACTGGCATTCCCTATGCCGGTAATTGCTGCCTGCACCGGCAACTCAATCGCTAACGGCGTTTTTGTGTTGATGTCCTGCGACTACCGTATCGGTGTCGAAGGCCCATTCAAAATTGGCCTCAATGAAACGCAAATCGGCATGATAATGCACCACGTAGGTATTGAAATTTCGCGGGCCCGGTTATTACCCTCAGCATTTAACCGTGCAGTATTTAACGCCGAAATATTTACCCCTGAAGACGCCGCCACCATCGGCATGCTCGACGTCGTCGTTCCTGCCGAAAAACTAATAGAAACCGCTATGGCTGAAGCTCAGCGCTTCAAAGGCCTGAAACTTGAGTGCTTTACAGCAACTAAGCTGAAGGCTCGCAAGGAGTTGCTAGCAACCCTCGATGCGGCTATTGAACAAGATGCTAAAGACGCAGGAAGCCGTTAAATCAGGACCGCGGTTGGCAGCTGCGCTAATAGGAGTGGCTGCCAACTCGTTATGCAACCCAGCGAAAAAAATAGCGCAATTGTGCAGCTGAGGCTAATCACCGCCGCTATATTGGTCGCTTAATAATGCCATTTACAGTCGTTTTTGGCGGCATATCCCTAAAACATGCCTCAATGAAAGCATTTAACATTTGGTA
>CAJQNE010000205.1 GCA_905479545.1 uncultured Gammaproteobacteria bacterium
TAGTTGGATGCGCCACTGAAGGCACAAACTTCAATCAGGTAGCTGCCGTCGGCGGGCACTTGCACTGACTCATTACTATTGGCAGCGATACTGAAGGCGACTATCTGGCCATCACTGTCAGCAAGATATAAATCCAAATCAGCAGCGGCGAGGTCTGAAACCGTTAACTGAATGGTTTGATCTTCGAAAAGCTCGACTCTGAACAGGTCGTTGTTATCGGTGCCGACCAGATCGCCCTGACAGCCGTCATTGTTGCCACTGGTCTCGACGTAGCCACCCAGCGTTACCGGGTTTCGCAGCGGCTGAGCGGTAGAAATGCGGTTGTTGCTAACCGGCGAACTAGTGCTGTCGTTGGTATCGCTGTCTATCGCCGAGTTCGGCGCGGCGGTTATCGTGCCCCGCAAGGTTGCGGTATTCGCGCCGTCATCGCCATCGCCGATACTACTATCACCCCCACCACCGCCGCATGCGCTGAGTAATGCGAGGGTGAACGCAGTGGACAAGGAAGGTAAGTATTTTTGTAAGGTCATAAGCACATCGTCTTATTTTAGTTGCAGCGTTGTGACCGGCAGTCTTGCTAAGTGTTCAACCGGCCATCTTCAGTCATTACTCTACTGCAACCAGCGGAAAATGGTTTCAGTATAGCTGCGAGCAGAGAATCCGGAGTTTAGCTGAGCAGCGAGGTAGCGCCATGAGAACAATACAAAGGGCTTAATCGAAAAAATCTTAAGACGGTCGGTTTATAGCAGCGGCGTTGGTAACGTTAGCCACGCCGCACAGCCAGAAAAACTCCCACCGACATGAATGCCAACCCGACAGCTCTGCGAGCTGTGAGTGGGTGAATCGGCGCGCCGAGCAAGCCGTTATGATCAATAATCGCCATCGACATGAGTTGACCGAGTAGCACAAAAGCTACCGCGTTGCCGACGCCAAATTGTGGCGCTACCCAGGTGATGCTGAGAATGTAAAAAGCCACAAAAAAGCCACCCAGGTAATAGTAGACCGGCAATGGTGTTTTGGAGGCGGACTTCAAACCACCCTCAACCGCAAATAGAAAACCCACTGAAATGAGCAAGCCGACAAAAAACAGCACTGAGGCCGCGAAAGCCGGGCTGCCGTATTTGCTGCCTAAGCTACCGTTCAGTGCCGCCATCACCGGAATGCCAATGCCGGTGGCAAGCATTAGCAGGGCGAAGAAAATGGGATGTGTCATTGGCGTGCCCTTGGCATCTGGTCTGCTGGTTTAGTGGCGAATAGGATAGACGGGAACACTAGCAGAGCTGCAGTGATGACGGCCTTTCAGGCCATGGAACCTGTTGGGTCGAAATCAGTTTTTGCCAGCCTGCACGGCGGATTCCGGCAGGCCAAAGATGCGATCAAAGGCCCAGGTAAAGGCGATCGCATAGAAGAAAAAGAAGGCCAGTAGGCTCAGGTTTGCCAGAAACGCACTCAGTAAAGATATGTTTAGCCAAAGCGCCATTACCGGAACCAGAATTATCACAAGGCCACCTTCGAAGCCTGTTCCATGCAATAGCCGGATCGTTAAGGATCGGCCCTTAGCGGCTTGCCGGGCTTCCCAGCGTTCAAACATGCCGTTGAATAGGTAGTTCCAGCCAAGGGCGATGCTCGATAACACTATGGCAAGACCCATCGACGAAGCCGGTGGTTCGTCAAAGATAATGCTCAGCATCGGACCAACGACGGCAATAGCGAACACTTCATACAAGATGGCCTGAAGAACACGGCGGCGTATTGGGGTCATGGGGAAGCTTCAGTAGTTTATGTCGCGAAAATAGACTTAACGTTTGGTAGACAACAGTTCAGTGTTAGCTCATTTACCGGTTGCCATTCGGTGCTAACGCCGCAAAAACCAGCATCAGTCCCTGATCCAGAGCCGTGCCGACTGGTTCGTCATCGTTCCTGCCGCTCCATTCCTGCAGCGCGCCCAGCACATTACGTAATACAAACCGTGCGAGGGTTTCGGCGGGTAAGTCCTGCCGGATCTGGCCGCGGGCCTGAGCCACTTCAATCAACGGCTTCAAAATAAGGTGCGGTGACGATTCGGCCAGCCCCGGGCTTTGATTCATTTCGTTAATCGTCAGGCGGATTACTTCGGGGCTCCAGGCCTTGTCGCGAATGACTGTTGTCACTATCAGTGACAGTGCGTCTTCAAAGTTAGCGATTCCAAGAGCGCTCGGCAGTAGCGCCCGCATGTGTTCCAGGCGACGCCAACCGTATTCCAGCAGCAGGTCTTCCTTGCGTTTGAAATAGGTATAAAAAGTGCCCTTGGATACGTTCGCTGCTTCGACGATCGAATCCACGGTGGTTTCTTCAAATCCATGTTCGAGAAACAGCCGATTGGCGGCCTCCCTGATACGGGAACGGGTCTTTATTTTGCGCGAATCCGTCACAAACTGTACTCCGGTCAGTTTTGTATATTATTGATAATTAACGTAATAATAAATTTATCTTAATTAAGTGTGGTCAAAAAATTGACCGCAGTCACTTTGGGTGTCGACAATGCTGCCCTCGTTTTACGTGAAAAGCAATCAACATGTCGACTCCGTTAAGCAGCATTATTTTCCCTGGCCAGGGCGTTCAGCAGCGAGGTATGGCCGAGGACTTTTACCACGATAGCGCATCTGCCCGTGGTGTTTTTGAAGAAGCGTCCGATGCGGTCGGTTTTGACCTCACCGGGCTGTGCTTCGGCGATGACCCGCGGCTACAGAACGCCACAGAATATACCCAGCCAGCGATCCTCACCGCTGAACTGGCTCAGTTCGCTGTCGTACGCGAGCGCCTTGAGTTGTCTGCCGATCAGTTGGTTTTTGGCGGCCATAGCCTCGGTGAATATAGTGCCCTGGTAGCTGCAGGCGCCATGCCATTGGCCGACGCGGTGCAGCTGGTACGCGAACGTGGACGACTAATGCAGACGGCGACGCCC
>CAJQNE010000206.1 GCA_905479545.1 uncultured Gammaproteobacteria bacterium
GTATAAAAGGCTACTTTCTTAGCGGTTTTCACTTAGGTGCCCGTCGGCAGGGAGTTTACTGCTGTGGAGTCCAGCTGCTTTACCCACACAAGAATTTCATTGGCGACATAGTCCCAGTCGTCTTCGCCTAGCATCCAATGACCGTGCTGACTGAGTTCACGGTAGTCCATTTTTTTGCCATAGGTTTTTGCTAGCCGACGACTGACCTGCACCGGCACAATATGGTCGCGATGCCCGGCCATGGATAGTGTTGGACAGGTGATTTTTGACAAGTCGCAGTAAGCGGCATTACGGCGGTTAAGAAAGCCGAACACCAGTTGGCTGGCTACCCGGCCGGATTCCGGTACCAGTTTATCGACCATTGCGTCCTGGCGATCAGCGGGCACCGCATTAAAGATGGCGTACTTTGCCGACCAGCGGCTAAGGGTCATTGGTTTACGCCAGAAACGCCACTTCAGGAAAGCCAGAAACGTGCCCGGAATGGATCTAAGTCGAATGGGGAAAAACGGTGCGGGCGCAGCGGCGCTGATTAAGGCAATAGCACGGGCTTTGCCCATGGCTGCAAGGTGTTGGGCGAGCAGTCCGCCGAGCGAATGGCCAATTAATACCGGCTTCTCAGGCAGAGTATCAATCTCCGCAGAGAGGTCGCTAACGTAATCGGCAATGCTGGTGGTGCCGAGTGCGGTTAAGTCAGCGCCGGTTTGATGATGGCGCAGAGTCGGCGTAAGCACGGTGTACCCGGCGTTCTCGTAAAACCGGCGATAGTTATCCCAAACCCAGGGCTGGCTCAACATACCGTGAATCAGCATCAGGGTCGGTTTGGCAGTATCCGCTGCGAGAGCAGTAGCGCTGTTAGTGGCGGTATCAATAGTATCGGTCGTCATGCCGACATTAGACCAGTAGTCGGACTCTGAACCAATGGCTGGCTGGAATAAAGCTCAATTTAGCCTCGGTGATTACGCTATCGCAGGCGGTGCTGTCGGGCCGTGTAGCGCAATGTTAGTTTGCTGCATCCAATGCGAAAACTAGCCCGTATCACTTTGGTGAAGAGTACAGCTGCGGATAATATTGACTGCTTAGTGGTCGGTGTTGGAATTTTTTTGCGGGTATGTTTTACTTGAGCGTTCAAGGTGGGCATTTTGTCCCAGCGCCAGTTCTCATGGCCGACGCTGACACCAACCGCAGGTGAGAAACAGGAGAGTAGAGATGGTTCAAACCAAGCATTTATGGCGGCTAATGGCTGCAGCTGCTGCCACGGCGCTAACCGCCCCGGCATTTGCAACGGCTTACGTCGTTACCAGTGGCGGTGATGAAACTGCCGAAGACGGCCAGACGACGTTGCGTGAGGCCCTAATGGCCGCGAATAGCGATATGGCCGTGGGGACCACCGTGCCCGCAGGGACGGCTGACAACGACGTTATTACTATTTCGGTTCCAACCGTCACTCTGACCCAAGGCGAGCTGCCAATTACTGGTGACGTGACAATTGTCGGCACCGGCACCATTAATGCCAGCACTGACGCGCGGATTTTTAACATTACCGCTGGCGCAGGCGAGCCGATTTCGATCTCAGGCGTTACGCTCACCGGCGGAGCTCCCTTAGCCGCTGATATGAATGGCAATGGCGGCGCTGTGCTTATCGGTGATGCCTCCGAAGTCACGCTGACCAATGTCACGCTGTCTGGTAATACTTCGACGGGTGCCGCGGCAGGTGCCGGTGGTGGCGCAATCTTTAATGCAGGTACCACTACGCTGGATACCGTGACCGTGGACAGCAACAGTGTTACCGGTGCTGCCGGTAACGGCGGTGGCGTTATGAACGCGGCCACCGGCGTAATGACGATCACTAATGGCTCTATTACGAACAACACTGCCACTCGTGCAGGCGGCGGTATTGAAAACGCCGACGGTACAATCACCATCACCGGTTTAAACTTGTCGGATAACACCGTAAGTATGAACCCGGGCAATGGCGGTGGTCTGCACTCAGGTGGCGGTACGGTAACCATGAATGACGGTACTGTGTCCGGTAATACTGCCGCTCGCGAAGGCGGCGGCTTATGGACTAACGGCACGATGACCGTTAACGGCACTATGATTACCGGTAACGAAGGCCAGGGTGCTGATGCTACGCAAGGCGGCGGTGGTTTGTTCGTTGACCCTGGTATGGGTGGTGCGATGCTTACTGTGAGCGACGCTACCATTACAGGTAACAGCGCGACGGGCGCTTCAGGTTCCGGTGGCGGTATTTTGAATGAAGGTGGCACGCTGGTAATTTCCGGTAGCACCATTTCCAACAATACCGCTAACCGCGCAGGCGGTGCTTTGGAAGACAACTCAGCTTCCGGTGCTACCGACGTAACCATCACCGATACGGTAATGGACGGCAATACTGCGGGTTCGGCCCCCGGTAACGGTGGCGCGATTCATGTGACCGGCACCGATGCTGTGATGGTGATTTCTGGCTCGATGTTCACTAACAACGTTGCTGTTCAGGAAGGCGGCGCATTGTGGGCGGGCGGTGCTGGCACCACGATGACAGTGACCGACTCAACATTGGACGGCAACGAAGGTCAGGGCCCTGCTGCTGATGACGGCGGCGGTGGTCTGTTCATCAATGGCGGTGAATTTATCGGCTCGGCAGTAACTATCACTAATAACAGCGCTACCGGCACGTCTGGCTCGGGCGGCGGTATTCTGAATTTAGGTGGTACGCTAACGCTGTCTGATGCAAGCGTTGTCAGCAACAATATCGCTAACCGTGCCGGTGGCGGTCTGGAAGATGTCGGCGCAGCGGAAACCGAAATCAGCAACTCTACTTTCAATAACAACAACGTTGGTGTTGCTCCGGCGGTGGCTAACCCCGGCAACGGTGGTGCCATTCACGTTTCCGGCGGTGCAGCCAGCATGGAAATTGACGGTTCAACGTTCGATGGCAATATGGCGTTTGCTGAAGGTGGTGCAATCTGGGCCGGTGGTACAGGTACCACAATGGAAATTTTTGGTTCTGCTATTTCCAATAACGTAGTCGGCGGCATTTTAGCCGGCAACGGTGGTGGTGGTGTCTTCCTGAATGGTGGCACGTTGGATATTGGCGGTTTTACCGAAATTACCGGCAACGCGGCGAATGGC
Organism: uncultured Gammaproteobacteria bacterium; assembly: GCA_905479545.1. Lineage (GTDB taxonomy): Bacteria > Pseudomonadota > Gammaproteobacteria > CAJQNE01 > CAJQNE01 > CAJQNE01. Next base: position 3,133 of record CAJQNE010000206.1, read on the forward strand.
GCGAGTAACACCTCAGGTGGCGGTATTCTCAACCACACCGGCACGCTATCCGTAACCAACACCATTATTAGCAACAACAGCGCGACTCGTGCTGGTGGTGCGCTTGAAGACGACGCACGCCTGAATGCTGCGAACGGTGATGCAACCGGCACAACCACCGTACTAACTAACGTTACTATGACGGGGAACACCACCGGTGGCGCGCCGGGTAATGGCGGTGCAGTTCACATTTCAGGTGGTACCGGTAATGTAACTATCGATTCATCTGAAATTACCGAGAACTCGGCTGATAACGAAGGCGGCGGTATTTGGGCGTTTAGCGGTTCTACAATGTCAGTGGTTAACAGCACCATTTCCGGCAACAGCGCGCCAGATGGCGGCGGTGTGTTCTCGCAGGCTAGCGAAGCGATCACCTTAACCAACGTTACGGTAGCTGATAACACCGGTGGTAACGGTATTGCAGCCGATGTAGTAACAGACGACTCTGGCACAGTGACTTCGTCAGGTACCGTAATCGTCGTCAACAGTATTGTTGCTGATAACGCGCCAGCGGATACCGATGGCAACATTCGGGCTACTAACAGCGTATTTGGCATCGTGCCAGCAACTTTGGATGCTGCTAGCAGCAACAACATGACGGCTAATCCCAATCTGTCAGATTTGGCGCTTAATGGTAGTGACCGCCGCACACAGGCTATCCCGGGTGTGCTGGCTGATTCTCCGGCGTTAAATTTTGCGGCGGATGATACGGACTGTCCTGATGTTGACCAGCGCGGTGTAACCCGTGTAGCGGGTGAGTGTGATTCGGGTGCTTATGAGTTTGTTGAGGAATTACTGCTTAACGTAGCCAGCACGGTTAACAATGATGCTGTAACCGCACAGCGGGGCGACAGCACCGAAGCGGTAGGTATCCGGTTGGTAAACAACGTTGATGAAGCTATTAATGTATCTGGCTTCCGCGGTGATCTGCTTAATTCGCTGAACCTTTCTCGCGATGTTGCGGATATCGTCGTGTATCTCGACACCGGTACTTCAGGAGTACTTGATGGCGGCGATATGGCGATTGCAGACGCTAACGATTCGACCGCTGCTACTGGCGATGTTACTGCTTCAACCGCAACCGGTAGCTTCGCCGTAGATTTCGGCACAGCTCGTTCATTAGCGGCGGGTGCATCTGAAAGCTACTTAGTGGTTGTTACCTTCGTCGATGACACTGCTCCAAGTGGCATATGGTTCCTGCCGCTGGCATTGAGCCTACTGTTTATCCGTCGCTTACGCGGTGTTGGTGCAGCAACTCTATTGGCACTGGGCTTAACAGCTTGCGGTGGCGGTAGCAGCAGCCCCGGTGACGGCCAAGGTGGTGTTGCAGCCGATTCTATCCAGCTAAATATCACATCGGTGCAAGCAATGGGTGCCACCAGTGGCGCTGCTGTTATCACTAGCAGTGAAGTGCCGGTAGAAGGTCGGCGTATCACGCTGCAGAAGTAAGCTACACAGCTGCTGCGTCACCGGGAGTGACGTAGCAGCAAAGAATCCATCCCGGCCTGTAAAGGTTGGTTGCCGGTTAACCGCAAGGTTTAACCGGCTTTTTTATGCCCGCAACGAATGCCCGGCATGCCTACCTCGAACAGGTTAATGAAGTAGTTTGACCGGACGGTTGCTAGTCCAGCTCATCACAGCGCAGTAGTTTCTTGTCGCGTTTTATACGTTGTTGCTCGCGTCGGTTTTTTTCGCCTTCGGCCGCGGTGTAGCCCTCACGTTCGGCATCACGTAAGTCTTCTTCGCGGTTCCAGAGCTTCCGACATTGGGTCAGCTGTTTGCCGATGGGATTTCGGCGAGGTGTAGCCGTGTTGCGCGAAGTCGTTCGACGGCGGTTTCGGGCTGGTGGCTCGCTATAGTCCGGCAGTTCCGCCGGCCCCCGGCTATTGCTGCTTCGGATTTTTTCAGAGAACGAATAACGCTTTTCTTCTGCTTGCCCGCCGCAGCGTTGGCGTTGCAACGACACAGAGCCATCGGCCAAGTCACAACGGTAAATTGTATCGCCGTGGCTGGCTGAAAGGGCGAATAACGATAGACAAAAAAGCGGTAGGCGATAATTCATTGGTAAACATTAGCCGCGGTTACACGTAACAGTTGTGAACAAGCTTGGGTTTATTCCTGCCGGCTGTGCGGCCCCATTAACGTTGAAATGGCTGGTGGTTAGCGAGGTTGTCGCATATCGGCCAATGTGCAAACGCAGCAACGGCGGATGATGAGCTCTCGATTCATTCTGATTCCAAACTGCTAAGGTTTGAACAAGCGAGATAATGTGAGCAAAGGTATTTTTATTACTGGTGGGGCCAGTGGCCTCGGTCGGGCAATAGCCGAGCGTTATGCCGCAGAAGGCTGGAACGTTTGTATTGGCGACTTGAATGCGTCGCGTGGTGCAGAAACCGTTGCCGCTATAGAAGCTAAAGGTGGGAGCTGTGAGTTTGTGAGTTGCGATGTCACCAAGCAAAGTGATTTGCAACGGGTGGCGGACCAATTGGCTAAGCAATGGGGCAGTGTCGATGTTGTTGTTAACAACGCCGGAGTAGCTCAGGCGGGCGACATTGATACCGTTTCACTGAAAGATTGGCAGTGGATTATCGATATCAACATTGTCGGCGTGGTACGCGGTGCCAAGGCTTTTACGCCGTTGTTTAAAAAGCAGGGCAGCGGCTATTTTGTTAACACCGCTTCGATGGCGGGGTTGTTAAATCCTCCCGGTATGAGCGCTTATAACGCCACCAAGGCAGCCGTGGTCTCTATTTCGGAAACGATGGACGTGGAGCTGGAACCCTATGGCATTGGTGTAAGCGTAGTGTGCCCCTCGTTCTTCCGGACTAACCTGAATGAATCGATGCGCTCGACTCAGCCGGGCATGGAAAAAGCCCTTGATAAATTGTTTGAGAAATCACCGATTAATGCCGACGATATTGCCAATGATATTTTTAATGCAGTGAAGAATAAGCAGTTTTTCGTGTTGCCACATAAAGATGGCCGCCAAATATGGGCCGTGAAGCGCCTGATACCGCGACATATTTACGCTGGCATGGTGCGTAAACGCGCCGCAGCAATGAACAAAAAATTACAGGCGCGGTAACCGCGATTTTTGCCTCAACCGAGAGACTACCCAACAATGCTCAAACGTAAAAATGTACTCATCACCGGTGCCAGCTCCGGCCTTGGCCGTGGCATGGCTAAACTATTTGCGGCTAAGGGCTACAATCTGGCGCTCTGTGCTCGCCGGATGGACCGGCTGGAACAATTGAAAGCCGATCTGCAAAGCGCGCATCCCGCAGTAAAAGTCTGGATTAAGCCATTGGATGTTTGCCAATACGATGACGTCTTTACCGTATTCCGGGAATTTCGCGATGAAATGGGCACATTAGATCGGGTGTTGGTTAACGCCGGCATGGGTAAAGGTGCTCCGCTTGGCACCGGGTATTTTTACGCCAACCGCCAAACGGCCGAAACCAACTTTATCGGTGCTTTGGCGCAGTGTGAGGCCGCGATGGAAATTTTCCGCGAGCAAAACGCCGGCCAGCTGGTGATGATTTCGTCAGTCAGCGCTTACCGTGGCATGCCGAAAAACCTTAACACCTACGCGGCCACAAAAGCCGGTGTCGCAGCTTTAGCTGAAGGCTTGCGGGCTGAGTTGCTGGAATCGCCGATTAAAATTACTACGCTCTACCCTGGCTTTATTCGTTCTGAAATTAACGAGAAAGTGAAAAATACCCCGCTCATAATTAGCACCGAAGAGGGCTGTATAGCGCTGGTTAAAGCGATTGAAGCTGAAGTAGAAGAAGCCTCGGTACCGAAGTGGCCCTGGGCGCCAGTCGGTTTTGGAATTCGCCATCTTCCGCTGAAAATTGTGCGAAAAATGGGCGGCTAGCCGGTATTCGCCCGCCGGTCATTGCCTGTAAACCGGTAAACTAAGGTTTGCCCCAAGTGGGTAGTATAGTTTAACTATGTAGAAAGGCAGTAGCTGTGGCGGGAACCGAAAATCAATGGCGTAGCATGCGTTTGCTGCGTGATGTCGAAGACTCACTGTATCCATTACTGATGGAGCAGAGTGTGGCCCGGTCACTGGCCGCTGGCGAAGTATTGCTGAGCCCTGAGCAGCCGAACCGGCACATTTATTTTGTGGTCAGTGGCCAGCTTTGTGTGCGGCTGCACAACTTAGTCGAAAAACCGATTGCTGCCATTACGCCGGGGCAGTGTTCCGGTGAGGTGTCGATACTGGATGAACGTCCGCCATCCGCGTGGGTCAGTGCCTCGTTCGCCACTGAGCTGTTGGTGCTGAATCGCGATCAGCTTTGGGCGTTGGTAGAACGAAGCCATGCCTTGTCGCGAAATTTGCTGTACATCATGTCACGTCGGATTCGTAACTACCGGCAGCTGGTAACGCAGCAAACCGATGAAGCCAATACCGACGCACTTACCGGGTTACATAATCGCCGCTGGTTAGATGGCCAGCTACCGCGTGCTATGGCAGTCGTGCAACAAAGCAAAAAATCACTCGCCTTGCTGATGATCGACGCGGATCACTTTAAGCAATTTAACGACCAATACGGTCATGCGGCAGGGGATCAGGCCTTGAGTCGACTGGCGAATGTGTTGCAAGAGTCCTTACGGACTGAAGATTCAGTCGTGCGCTATGGCGGTGAGGAATTTACGGTGTTGCTGCCGAACAGCGATGAGCCGCTGGCATTGGCGATAGCGGAGCGGATTCGCGCTGCGGTTGCGGCAACCGCATTGCTGATAGACGGCGTTGAGAAAGGCAGGCGAATCACTGTATCGGTCGGTGCTGCTGTTGCTACCACTGAGGGGCCATTAGGCCACGATGAGTTATTGCGTCGCGCCGATAAGGCGTTGTATCAGGCAAAGAGTGTCGGTAGAAATAGGGTAGAGCGCTTTACTGATGCTTTGGGCTAGCTATCACGGTGATAGTCAATGCTTACGTTGCCTGGCTACTATTCTGAGCAAATCCAAACGGGTAACGAATAGGCAGTAGACGATTGAAATATCGCTTCAATATTTGACGGTACTTCGCCTAATTTTTCCGCCGCTTGTTTAAACGATTCGAGTGCTGCGATACCAACAAAAACATCGCTACCGTTTACATTGACGTTTAAGACACCGGGCTCAATGTCCTTGCCAGGCAGCAGTAAAACCAACGACTCCTCCAGCGCCAGCCAATGGTCGGCTAACCAAGCCTTAAGTTGGTCGGCCTGCGCAACGGGCGGCGGGCACCAGCTTTCGCCAGCATCAGTAGCATCGCGCAGCTCAAACTCAAAAGCAGAATTAACGGCTTCAACAACCCGGCTGCGTACTGATTCATCTAACAGGTTGGTCGGCTGATTCAGCGTAACCCGACGCGTTGGATTGATGGGCTGGCTCATGGTTTTCCTTTTGCTTGCGGCGATCTACCGCAATAAGTCTCGGGTAAAAACAACACGCCGACAGTGGCAATGACAGCAAAACCAAAATTTAGCCACAGTGCGCGTGAGTAGTCAGCGGCATCATACAGCCGTCGGCCTGCTTGCTCAGCACCGTCCCAGCCAATATCTAATAACCAACCGAATAGCGGTTGATGCAGTGCGGCGCCAAAGAACAAGCCGGTGTTCACAAGCGCCATTGCCATGCCTGCCTGGCTAGCAGGTACCAGCTCTTTCGCTACGGCATAGCTTACCGACGTGCCGGTGGGCAATAAGCCGAATACCAGAAAGCCAATAAGTAAGGCAGCGCCGGGTTGTATGCCGGTGAGAATAAGCAACAGCCACGCTAATAGCGAGCTAACGCAGCCCAGCACAATTACCGGTTTGCGACGGCCGATCACGTCGCTCATCGACCCCATAATAAACGTGCCTGCTGCCGCGCCGCCTATCATTAGCGTTGTATAGCCTGCGGCTGCGGTTCTACTTAAGCCGAAGCTGTCTTGCAGAAACGGGATGCCCCAGAGACCTGCAAACGAGAAACCTACGGCAGCGACACCCATTTGTACTGCAGCGGCTGCCCACACGCCACGAATTTTCAGCACGCTGGTTAGTGCCTGCCAAAGGGGTATTTTCCGGTCGTCGCCGTAATCGACATTTACCGGCGGTAGGCCAACGTCCTCTGGCTTGTCGCGGACAAATACTAGTGTGAGCAGGGCTAGCAGTAGCGAAACAAGCGCAGCGAGTTCGAATACCTGTCGCCAGTCCAGAACGTTAAGCAACAGTGCTAACGGGCCAGCCGCAAACATCGAACCACAGCTGCCGAGCAACATCGCCAAGCCGGAAATTTTGCCGTAGTGCCTGGGTGGGAACCACACTGCGCAGGCTTTCATTAAGCCAATAAAAACGGTCGATACGCCTAAGCCCACCAGTAAGCGGGCCGCAAAGGCGGTGTTAAATAGCTCCGCGCTGGCGAATAGCCAGGAACCGCCCGCCGTAATCAAGGCACCGACTCCGACTGACCAGCGAGTGCCCACCCGGTCGGCAAGAATACCGGAGGGGATTTGCATAACCGTATACACCCAAAAATAGGCGGCGGAGAGGCTGCCAAGGGCGGTTGCGGAAATGGCAAACGTCGTCATCAGGTCAGCTGCCACCGCAGCCGGTGCCGTGCGATGGAAGAAGGTAATGAGATAGCCAGCGGCGAGGATGAAGAAAATCGTCCAGGCGAGGCGTAAGTGCTGTGGTCGGCTCAGAGTAGTCTCAATATTAAAGAAACGTGAAATTAGTCGCTGACACATTGTACGGGCTGGAGTAGTCTCTGGTTCTGCTATTTGAGCGCCATGCCAATAGTAAAAATTATAATGCCGCCTTGGTAGGGTGGGAGCCTTATACATAGCGAGAATACTGAGAGTTTAAGTTATGACCGATGCGAAGATCGATTCTGCGGCAGATGCCATGCCACTCCGTGCCAGCGAAGATATAGACGCGGCAGAAACTCAGGAGTGGCGCGAGGCGCTGCAGTCGGTGATAGAAGCCGATGGCCCGGAACGCGCGCAGTATTTGCTGGAAACCATGATTGACGAAGCCCGTCGTGCAGGCTCGCGGATTCCGTTCGATGCCACCACCGCTTACGTCAACACCATTCCACCGCATATGGAGGAGCGCACGCCAGGCGATCCGGCCATCGAATGGCGCATACGATCGATTATTCGCTGGAACGCAATGGCGATGGTGGTGCACGCCAACCGAAAAAATGGCGATCTGGGTGGTCATATCGCCAGCTTTGCCTCAGCAGCGACGCTGTACGACGTGGGTTTTAACCACTTTTTCCATGCCAAGACCGAGGACCATGGCGGTGACCTGCTGTTTATTCAGGGCCACTGTGCGCCGGGGATTTATGCTCGCGCTTTCCTCGAAGGCCGCCTCAGTGAAGACGACATTAAAGGCTTCCGCCAGGAAACTGACGGCAAGGGTATTTCCAGTTACCCGCACCCTTGGCTAATGCCGGATTTTTGGCAGCTGCCAACGGTATCCATGGGTCTCGGGCCAATCATGGGTATCTACCAAGCCCGTTTTATGAAGTATTTGCACAACCGAGAGCTGGTGAATACCGAAGCGCGTAAGGCCTGGGTTTTCTGTGGCGACGGCGAAATGGACGAGCCTGAGTCATTGGGCGCGATCGGTCTGGCGGGTCGTGAAGGACTCGATAATCTAATCTTCGTAATTAACTGCAACCTGCAACGGCTCGACGGGCCGGTGTGTGGCAACGGTAAAATTATTCAAGAGCTCGAAGGTATCTTCCGCGGTGCGGGTTGGAACGTTATTAAAGTGATTTGGGGGTCCGGTTGGGACGCACTCATCGCTAAAGATAAATCCGGCAAGCTGCTGCAGCTGATGGAAGAGACATTAGACGGCGACTACCAAACGATTCGCTCAAAGTCGGCCGAATACCTACGTAAAGAATGGTTTGGTAAATATCCTGAGACGGCAGATTTAGTCGCCACTATGAGCGACAAAGATTTATGGGGCCTGACCCGTGGCGGCCACGACCCGCACAAGGTATTTGCTGCCTATTCAGCGGCGATGAAACACAAAGGCCAACCAACCGTCATTCTGCCTAAAACCGTAAAAGGCTACGGCATGGGTGAAGCCGGTGAAGGTAAGAACATAACTCACCAGCAGAAGAAAATGGGTGAGGAGGCACTGCGGCACTATCGTGATCGGTTTGAGCTGCCTATTTCTGACGAAGATATCGATAGCGCGCCGTTCTATAAGCCCGCTGCTGATAGCGAAGAAATGAAGTATTTGCATGAGCGCCGCCGTGAACTCGGCGGCTATTTGCCGCTGCGAGAAGAAAGTGCTGCAGCGTTGCCGGTGCCGGGTTTGGATACGTTCAGAAAGATTCTAGAAGGCTCTGGCGAGCGCACCATTTCAACCACCATGGCGTTCGTGCAGCTGCTGTCATCACTCATCCGCGACAAGAAATTTGGCCCACACGTTGTTCCCATTGTGCCCGACGAAGCCCGCACCTTTGGTATGGAAGGCTTGTTCCGGCAAATTGGTATTTATAACTCCAAAGGTCAGCAGTACACGCCGCAGGATGCCGGCGAAGTGTCATTCTACAAAGAAGACATTAAAGGCCAGATTCTTGAAGAGGGCATTAACGAAGCCGGTGCGTTCAGTAGTTGGATAGCTGCCGCCACGGCTTATGCCAACCACGGTATTAACATGGTGCCGTTCTATATTTATTACTCTATGTTCGGTTTCCAACGCATTGGTGACCTCGCCTGGGCAGCTGGCGACATGCAGGCGCGAGGCTTCCTGCTCGGCGGCACTGCTGGCCGTACCACACTGAACGGCGAAGGCCTGCAACACCAAGACGGCCACGGCCATATTCTGGCGGGCACCATCCCGAACTGCATATCCTGGGACCCATGCTATGCCTACGAACTAGCGGTGATAATGCATCACGGCCTGCAGCGTATGTATGTGAATCAGGAAAATGTGTTTTTCTATATCGCAGTGATGAACGAAAACTATGTTCAGCCCGCACTGCCAAAAGGCGTAGAAGAAGACATTGTTAAAGGCATGTACAAGCTGAAAAGCCTCAAAGCCAAAGCGAAAAAACCAACAGTGCAACTGCTAGGCTCAGGCACTATTCTGCGTGAAGTAGAAGCCGGTGCTGAGCTACTGCAAAAAGACTTCGGCATTGGCAGCGACGTGTGGAGTGTTACCAGCTTCAACGAACTAGCCCGTGAAGGCCACGACGTTGATCGCTGGAACATGCTGCACGCGGCTAAAGACACCAGAACCTCCCATGTAGAAAAATGCCTCGCCAAACAACCTGGCCCCATCATAATGGCCACCGACTACATGCAGCAATACGCTGATCAGATACGCCCCTACATCAACAAAACCTTCGCCACCCTCGGCACCGACGGCTTTGGCCGCTCCGACTCCCGCGAAGCACTCCGCCACCACTTTGAAGTCGACCGCCACTGGGTGGTGGTCGCCGCACTGCGTGGCTTAGCCGAAGACGACGATGTAGATCAG
>CAJQNE010000207.1 GCA_905479545.1 uncultured Gammaproteobacteria bacterium
TTCGGGTCCGCGGTAGGTGACGTTCGCTGTGTAGCATCGCATTAGTGATTCAATACTCTGTTTGCGTTTCCTGTTCTTTCTTTTGCAACGTTTCTTGCGGGATCGTTTAACAAAGTTGGAAACACTATTCTGAAAATCCGAAACACTTTTGTTGAAAGAGTCAAAAGAAGTTTCGCTATTGGTAAGGCTTTAGCCGTTCGACTGAAGTCGAACCTACAGGTGAGCGCGCCAAGTAGTCCGCGAGCGGCCAGGGTGGCACCCGGAAATTTGCTACTCCCCCTTGAAAGCACACCCCGCGCCCCTATTGTTGTTCGCAGCAGGGCGGTATCTGCCAATTGGCAGGCAACACCCGAACCTTATTGTTTACTTTAACGAATCAAAATCACGCTATGTCTGAAGAAAAGCAACACAACGAAGAAAACCAGCCGGTTGAGGGCGAAGCCGTAGAGGGTGAGCTGCAAGCGGAGATTTCTATTGAAGAAGAGCTGGCTGCCGCACACGCCGAAATCGAAGCTTTAAAAGCTGAAGTTAAAGACGTGCAGCTACGCGACCAGGCGGAGATGCAAAATGTTCGTCGCCGCAGCGCGCTGGACGTAGAAAGCGCCCGTAAATTTGGTGCTGAAAAGCTGGCGAAGGAATTGCTGCCAGTGAAAGACAGCCTTGATATGGGACTGGAAGCATCGGTTGCGCCTGAAGCAAGTATCGAGTCGATTAAAGAAGGCATGGACCTGACCGCTAAACAGCTGGTATCTGCCATGGAAAAAATCGGTATTACCGAAATTAACCCGCTGGGTGAGGCGTTTAATCCGGAAGAGCATGAGGCGATGCTAATGCAGCCTTCAACCGATGCCGAGCCAAATAGCGTGCTTACCGTATTCCGTAAAGGCTACAAACTTAATGGCCGGGTAATGCGCCCCGCACAAGTTATTGTTGCCAGCGCACCCGCTTAAACGGGCTATTCATCTAAACCGCATTTAAGTTGCCATATTGAGCGAATTTTATTGCCGTAAGTGCTTGAAAGCCGCCGCAACGACCCCATTTAATAAATCATCATTCAACACTAAACCTTTTAGCAGGAGCAACACACCATGAGCAAAATTATTGGTATTGACCTAGGCACCACCAACAGCTGCGTTGCAGTTATGGAAGGCGGCCAGGCAAAAGTAATTGAAAACAGCGAAGGCGATCGCACCACCCCGTCGATTGTCGCGTTTACTAAAGACGACGAAGTGCTGGTTGGCCAGGCTGCTAAGCGCCAAGCCGTAACTAACCCACACAACACGCTTTACGCCGTTAAGCGTTTGATCGGCCGTAAGTTTAGCGATTCTGTCGTTAAGAAAGACGTTGATCTGGTCGCGTATAAAATTATTAAGCACGACAACGGTGATGCTTGGGTAGAAGCCAACGGCAAGAAAATGTCGCCGCAGGAAGTGTCTGCCCGCATTCTGCAGAAAATGAAGAAAACCGCTGAAGACTATCTTGGCGAAACCGTTACTGAAGCAGTAATTACGGTACCGGCTTACTTCAACGATTCGCAGCGTCAGGCGACCAAAGATGCCGGTAAGATTGCCGGTCTGGATGTGAAGCGCATCATCAACGAGCCAACCGCAGCTGCACTGGCCTACGGTATGGACAAGTCTAAGGGCGACCGCAAAATTGCGGTATATGACCTTGGTGGTGGTACGTTCGACGTTTCGATTATCGAAATTGCTGAGATTGACGGCGAGCACCAGTTTGAAGTGCTTTCAACCAACGGTGATACGTTCCTCGGTGGTGAAGATTTTGACATGCGCGTCATTGAGTATCTCGCCGATCAGTTCGAGAAAGACAATGGTATGGATCTGAAGAAAGATCCACTGGCGATGCAGCGTTTGAAAGAAGCAGCTGAAAAAGCCAAGGTTGAGCTGTCTTCAGGTCAGCAAACCGAAGTCAATCTTCCTTACGTCACGGCAGATGCTTCTGGTCCTAAGCACCTCAACGTTAAGCTGAGCCGCGCTAAGCTTGAGTCGTTGGTAGAAGATCTCGTTAAACGCACTATCGACCCATGCAAAACCGCGTTGAAAGATGCTGGCATGACAGCGTCTGAGGTGGACGAAGTTATTTTGGTTGGTGGCCAGAGCCGCATGCCGAAAGTACAACAAGCCGTTACCGATTTCTTTGGCAAAGCGCCGAAGAAAGATGTAAACCCCGATGAAGCGGTTGCCGTTGGCGCAGCGATTCAGGGTGGTGTATTGGGCGGCGACGTGAAAGACGTGCTGCTGCTCGATGTGACTCCGCTATCGCTCGGTATCGAGACGATGGGTGGTGTAATGACCAACCTGATCGACAAGAACACCACGATTCCTACCAAGGCATCACAAACGTTCTCAACGGCCGATGACAACCAGCCTGCCGTGACCATTCACGTGCTGCAGGGTGAGCGTCAGCAAGCTGCGGGTAACAAGTCGTTAGGTAAGTTTGATTTAGCCGACATTCCACCAGCACCACGTGGTATGCCGCAAATTGAAGTGACCTTTGATATCGACGCTAACGGCATTTTGCATGTATCGGCACAGGACAAAGCGACCGGTAAAGAGCAGAAAATTAAGATTACCGCGTCTACCGGTCTGTCGGATGATGAAATTCAGCAAATGGTTAACGATGCTGAAGCTCACGCTGAAGAAGACAAGAAGTTCCAGGAGCTGGTGACCACCCGTAACTCTGGCGAGCAGTTAGTACACAGTGCCGAAAGTATGTTGAAGGAAGCGGGTGACAAGGTTTCTGACAGTGAGCGCGAAGGTGTTGAAAAAGCCGTTGCTGAGCTGAAAGAAGTCCTGCCGGGCGACGACAAAGATGCTATCGAAGCTAAGACCGCTGCACTCAGTGAAGCGACCACTGGCATCGCGGCGAAAATGTATGAGCAAGCTCAGGCAGAAGGTGGTGCCGAAGGCGGCGAAAGCCCTGAACAGCCCTCTGCAGACGACGATGCAGTAGATGCAGAGTTTGAAGAAGTAAAAGACGACAAGAAGTAAGTCGTTAGAAACGGCGGTGCCTTTCAGGTATCGCCGTTTTTTTAACCACAGATTTCACAGATTCCACAGATTGGTAAAGTCGGGCTGATGCTTGGTACAAACCGCTAATCTGAGTCATCTGTGAAATCTGTGGTTTATCTCGTTTTAAGCCCTAAAGAATTTGAAGTCCCAAAACATGTCTAAACGCGATTATTACGAAGTTCTTGGTGTTGCCAAGAACGCCTCTGATGCCGAGCTAAAAAAGGCCTATCGCCGTCTGGCGATGAAATATCATCCGGACCGTAACACCGATGATAAGGAAGCCGAGCAAAAATTTAAAGAAGCCAAAGAAGCGCATGAAATTCTTAAGGACCCACAAAAGCGTCAGGCTTATGACCAGTTTGGTCATGCGGGCGTAGACGGCTCACAAGGCCGTGGCGGTGGCGGTGGCCCGGGTGCCGGCGGCTTTGGCGATATATTCGGCGACGTGTTCGGCGATATATTCGGTGGCGGCGGTGGTGGTAGAGGCGGCGAACGTGTTTATCGCGGTGCTGACTTACGTTACGACTGCGATATGACACTGGAAGAAGCAGTATTCGGCGTTAATAAAACTATCAAACTACCGACCAGCGAAGAATGCGATTCTTGTGACGGCAGTGGCGCGAAAAAAGGCACCAGTGCCAGCGCTTGCGATACCTGTAACGGTGTCGGCCAGGTGCGGATGCAGCAGGGCTTCTTCTCAGTACAACAAACCTGCCCGACTTGTCGTGGTCGGGGCTCCGTTATAAAAGACCCTTGCAACCAATGTCATGGTGCTGGCCGTACCCGTAGCAATAAAACATTGGACGTTAAAATTCCCGCCGGTGTGGATACCGGTGACCGCATCCGCGTTAGCGGCCAGGGCGAACCCGGTGAAAATAATGGCCCGGCGGGCGACCTGTATGTGCAGGTCAATGTGAAACGTCACCCGATTTTTGAGCGTGACGAGAATAATCTGCTTTGCGATGTGCCGGTTAGCTACGCCACCGCCGTACTGGGTGGCGAAATTGAAGTGCCGACCTTGAGTGGCAGCGCAAAAATTAAGATTCCCGCTGAAACCCAAACCGGCAAACGCTTCCGCCTTCGGGGCAAGGGTGTGAAATCAGTGCGAACCGGCCTAACCGGTGATTTGTACTGCAGCATTGAAATAGAAACGCCGGTGAACCTCACCAAGCAACAGCGTGAAATGCTGCAGGAGTTTGACGAGACGTTACATGGTAGTCGGCATAATCCGAAAAGCGATGGCTGGATGACGGGTGTGAAGAAGTTCTTTGATGGGTTAACGTCTTAGGCTTCTATCGAGCTGAGGCAGTAACAGCCAGACGAGGCTCGACAATTAGTTGCCGATAAATAGCCTTGACTGAAGGCATTTGAGAAAGCCAGTTGTGTTTACAGCTGGCTTTTTTGTGTTCGTGACCCTCGCTGTATCGAGCTTGGCAGAAGCATATATTGGCAACAGCAGGTATTTGGTATTCAAAAGCAATTTGCCCGTAAATCGCTAATTGTGTGACTGTTCGGCGATGTATCCTATTGTCAGTAAATATCGGCAGCGCTTACGGTGGCTATTTCGGCTTCGCGCTTCGGGTACGTAAATCACATTCGGTTATTGGCCTGGCACTTATGAACACTGAATTTGAATCAGCAGAGCAATTTCTTCGTCTGGCTAAACAACACAGCTCAAACGGCGATTTTGTTTCCTCTTATGACGTGGTAGCTGAGGGGCTATTGCAATTTCCCGAAGACATCAGGCTCAAATACCAAGCGGTGTTGAGCTTGGTTCGCAGTGGTGCTCTGGATAGCGCGGCAGCGCAATATGATCATTGGCAGTTACACGTCATTGATGATGAGGATTGCCTGGCGTTAGCTGGCCGGTTAGCTAAAGACCGGGCGCTTGCCGCTCACGGTACAAGACGCAGGCAGTTATTCGCAGAATCGGCAAAGCAATACGCTTCTGTGTATGCGAGGACAGGCGGCTATTTCCCCGGCGTCAATGCAGCCACGATGAGTATGTTGGCGGGTGATGAAACTAATGCTTTGCGATTGGCTGCTGAGGTGCTTGTTGTGCTCGATAGTTCATCCAGTGAGCCTGATTATTACCGCTTGGCTACGCGGGCAGAGCTTTGCCTTATTAACCGCGATTTATCGGGATGTGAGCAGGCGCTGTCGTTAGCAATGAAATACGCAGAGGGGAACTGGGATCAGATATCCTCAACGCGAAAACAACTGTTACTGCTTAGCGATTATCTGCAGCTGGATAGCCGTTTGCTGGTGTCTATACAGCCGCCTTCGGTCGCTCACTTCTGTGGCCATATGATTAAACTTGGGTCAGGCGCGTTATTTCCTCACGGAGAAGTGGAGCGGGTTAAGGTCGAAATTAACCAGCTGATCGACCACCATCATATCCATTTTGGCTTCGGCTCCGCGGCGTCGGGCGCAGACCTCCTTATTGCTGAAGCGCTGCTGGATCGTGGTCATGAGGTGACCATCGTGCTGCCGTTTGAACAGCAGGAGTTCTGTGACGTGTCGGTGCGGCCGGCCGGAGATCAGTGGGTGTCGTTATTCTCAAGGGTGTGCCAAGAGGCGGATAGGCTAGGAAAGTTGCTGCAGATTACCGACGGCGGCTACCAAGGTGATAATGAGTTGTTCGTCTACGCCAGTGAGTACGCCATGGGGCTGGCGCGACTCAGGGCTGAACAGCTGGGTACCAATATCTTTCAAATGGCGGTGTTTAGCGGTGAAGGTGATCCTGACGCGGCAGGTACTGCGGGTGATATTCAACGCTGGCAAAAATGTGGTTTAACCAGTTTGAAGATCTCCAGTCGGAATCCGGAATCCGTTCCTATAGTGAAAGCTGCACAAAGTAATCCCGCGCCCACGAAAAACCGGCAAGCCACGTTTGCTGCCGGTGAACGCCGGCTGCGGGCGTTGCTCTTCGCGGATGTAAAAGGTTTTACGAGTTTTACTGAAGCTCAACTGCCTGATTTCTACAGACTAATATTCAACCCTATTGGCCACATACTCGACGAAATGGGTGATCAGGTTCAGTATCGAAATACTTGGGGAGACGCCCTGTATGCCGTGTTTACCAGCGTCGACGCTGCCGCTGAAACCGCAGCTAAAATGCAAAGCTTGCTGGGCAAGCTGAAAGGCAGGGGAACTGCGGTACCGAATGATGTCGCATTACGAATCGGATTGCATTATGGGCCCGTTTATCAGGGCTACGATGCGGCTCGAAGCGCCAATACGTTCTACGGCACGGAAGTTTCCAAAACTGCTCGCATTGAGCCGGTTACGCCGCCGGGTGAAACCTATGCAACCGAAGCCTTTTCAGCTGCTCTGGCTCTGCAGGCCCCCGACAAGTATCAGTCTGACTATGTGGGCCAGGTGCCCGCTGCTAAGGACTATGGCGTGCTGCGGATGTACCACATTAAAACCTTAGAAGTGATGGCTGAAGTGACTAGTTTCAGTAGTGACGATTGAGTCGAAAATTCCCGAAAATAATTTATACCCCATATGGGTGATGCGTAAACCATCTCACTACACCAATATCCTAAGCCCCTGAACACGGTGTTGGCTTCCGCGACAGCTGGCGTTGTCAGGATACTTATTTTTTGCAGAGGGTGTTTAGATGATGGGTTTAAAGGTTAGTCGACGATTAATGTCGCTAAATATAATGGCTATAAGTGGCTTGATGGCATATGCATCAACCACGCAGGCGCTTGATGTTCGAATCGACTTTGGCGTTACGAGTCCGGCGGTAGTGAATTGGAATACAGTTGACGTGAACCAATTTAATTCACAACTGGCTCTGTCATTGGTGGACTTTGACACCGGAAATGATAGTGGCATAACGTTTAGGGCTTTGTCGTTTTCCGAGGGTGGAATTAGTAGTAGTGGTGACTGGAATAACGGTCAGGACAAGGCTTGGGTTGACCACAATGCGGCGCAAGACTTTCTTAGTCCCGATACAGATGAAATTTTTTTCGCTCTTGAAGGGCTTTCTGCCGGAGTGGACTATCGGGTTGAATGGCTGTCGGCATGGGATGGTTTTGAGGTTCGGGTTGGCTATAGCGTAATCGAAGACAATGGTTTCGTGCGGCCTAGCGCAAACGCTAACGGAACCGATATCGGCA
>CAJQNE010000208.1 GCA_905479545.1 uncultured Gammaproteobacteria bacterium
CGGCGCTGGATGCGGATTACATGGCCGTCTCGTTTCCCGCCAACGCTGCCGATATGGAGATTGCCCGGGCGGCGTTAAAAGCGGCTGGTAGTGGCGCGTATTTGGTCGCAAAAATAGAGCGACAAGAAGCCCTGGAAGAGCTGGAGGGCATTATTCGCGCGAGTGACGCGGTAATGGTTGCCCGTGGCGATTTGGGGGTTGAAATTGGCGATGCTGAGTTGCCTGGTGTGCAGAAACGCATTATCCGCCTTAGCCGCGAGTTGAACCGGCCGGTGATTACCGCGACACAAATGATGGAGAGCATGCGAAACGCGCCGCAGCCGACCCGCGCTGAAGTCATGGACGTGGCGAACGCAGTGCTTGATGGCAGCGATGCAGTAATGCTGTCAGCTGAAACCGCAACCGGAAAATTTCCGGTGAAAACGGTCGAAACCATGAGCCGTATTTGTGAAGGCGCAGAGTTACACCGCACTCACGAACGTTCGGACGCAATGTTGGGTATGCATTTTCAGCAAACAGATGAAGCCATTGCCGTAGCGACCGTTTATACCGCTAATCACATGGGCGCGAGTGCGATAGTCGCGCTAACGAAGTCTGGCACCACCGCGATGTTGATGTCGCGCATGGCTTGTACGGTGCCCATCTTTGCCGTTACACCGCACCGGCGTACGCAGCGCCGCTTGAAGCTTTGTTATGGCGTAACGCCGATTGGTTTCGACCCGCAACATAAAGTCGGGGCAGAGATGATTGAATTAGCGGTAAAGCAGTTGAAGCAGCAGGGCTGGGTGGCGCAGGGCCAACGGGTGTTGGTATCAAAAGGCGATTTTGACAAACCCGGCGGCACCAATGCGATGAAAATTGTGACGGTGGCTTAAACACACGGGATCCCGCCAAGGTTTGCTCAACCTTGGCGTCTTACGGCCCCCGGTGGTTTTCCTGTAACGCTACGAAACGCTTTGCGAAATGCAACTTCTGAGCTATAGCCACATTGCTCGGCAATCGCCAACATAGATAACTCGCTACGTGTCAGCAGCTCAATAGCTTCCTGCATTCGCCACTCAGTGACGTAGCGCATAGGAGTAGTGTCTAACGCGGTCTTAAACGCGGTAATAAATGCCGTGCGACTCATTCCTGCTACATCGGCCAGTTGGTCTAAATCCCAGCGATGCCCTGGCGTGGAGTGGATGCGTTGCAGCGCTTTGCCGAGCCGGGGGTGCGCCATGGCTGCCAATACCCCGGACTGTTGCTCAGCTGAGTCATCGCTGCGCTGCATTTCGGCGCGGAGTACGTGAATGAACAAGCTGTTAGCCAGTTGCTGTAGCACCACCGCGCTGCCCGGCTTCTGCGCCCGCATCTCCTGCATTATTAATTGAATTAATTCCCGCGTTCCGGCCAGTTCGGCGTTGCGCGACAGGTCCATTACTATGGCTTGTGGCAGCGAGCTCAGTAGCGGCCAGGCGGCATTGGCGGTGAACTCAAAAAAGCCGCATAGCATCGAAGTAATGGGTTTGTTCGGGCTAAGAACATTCTCGGCGTTTACCAGCTCATCCGGCGGCGGTTCAGCGCTGTTGGCAATGCGGTGCGGAGCGTCATGCGGAAATACCACAAAGTCGCCCGCAAATAATTGTTGCGGAACCTGGCCGGCAATGTGGAGCCAGGCTTCGCCGCGTTCAATTAGGTGAAAAGCGACCCGCCGGCTTCCTGAGGTATCCACCGCAAACTGGCCACAGACTTCTGCATGGACAATTATCTCCGTACGCAGCTGCAAGCGCTGCAAAAGCAGGCTTAATGTGTCTTGAGTGGTGCTTTCGGGGTGCATGAGGGGTCCGTTAATCTCTAAGGCATGTCGAGCTGTTTTTATTGCCTAAAGCTGAAGTTTGTTAATGGGGTTTAACGCTGAAAATTATGGGTGTGGGCGAATGAGGCGCAACCTGAATAGAGCGACTCAGTACCCGAAAATCTTTCACTGATTAGCTAATAGTTTTCACAGATACTTCGATTAACAATAGGTCAGAGTCCTGACAATTACTGTAAAGCCGCCGTCTGGGGCACCGCTGACGACGGCTTTTTGCTATGTTGGCGGAAATTCTGATTGCCACCGTGTGGACCCATGAAAAAAATTGTTGCTCTGATTGGCCTGATAATTGTTCTTACTGTCGCTTGGTTGGCCATACAGAAAGATTCCGCAGAAGGCTCCCAAGCCATCACCTCGCCGAGTGGACGTTTTTTGCTGGAGCGCTGTACGCAACCTTGTCAGCCCACGGTAACGGTGCTCACAGAGCCGCATAAAGGTTTTAATGCCAGTTGCCCGATGGAGCCTGAAGCGCAGCAAGAGTTGCTGGCCGCAGAAAGTGTCGAGTGGGTGTTTGAAGAAACCACACTGAGGTTTGGCAAGCTCAGCTTAGATTTACGCTATGACTGTTATGAGGCCGAGCAGCTGGTATCGCCGAGTGGTCAGAAAACGATGATTATCGAGAAAAACTGCCTGTTTGGTATGGATGAGCTGCAAATCTGTCGCCGGGCATTGAAGCTCGAAAAAATGAGTAAAGCAGGCGACAAACAGCTGAGCTTTGACTGCGACTACCCCCTCAATCAATTTGACTGGCAAAAAGTAACCGACGAAGGCATCGGCTGGAATTCGGTGGAA
>CAJQNE010000209.1 GCA_905479545.1 uncultured Gammaproteobacteria bacterium
AATTTCCGGTAAAAATTGAAAATGATATTATTTTCGTTCGGGATGACCGTTGGGATTGAGGTGTCCGGAATCAAGCAGCTCGAAGTTTAATCAACGCACTCCTACTGCGTAATATTGGCAAACTCGTACTGGCTAACTCGCCAGTGGCTTTAGCTCCTGAATAAAGCCTAACCGTTCTATTTCGCCGGAAGTCACCGACTTGACTGTGCAGCTGTTACCCCGCCAGTGAAACTTTAAATCGCATGACTCGCCAGCCATTAGCCGCTCAATACCTTCAAGCAGTTTAGCTTCGCCCGCGGCAACACCGGCGGCATCAACCAGACAAGCTAACAATCGCTCGGTGTCCCGGTCGTCCACCAGTGCAATGGAGCTAGCCATTGCTTCATTCGCAACAGCGCTGGTAACAACTGAACAAGTAATTTCCAGCAACAGCGCGCCCTGCTCGTCTATCCATACCTGTGATACAGCGTCGACTTCATCACCTAAATGTGTAACGAGAGCAGGTTCAGTTTCATCAGGATTCGGGACTGACACGATATACGGTGTGTATGCCAGTTCAACATGCACACGTTGCGGGCCGTTTTGGAAAAAGTAACTGCCATTAGTGGTACGCAAATAATTGCGGGCAATGAAATCACAGACCTTGTTGTTGCTAATCCGCCGGCCTACACCAGCAGAACCATCACCGTTAGTCAGCAACCAATTACCGCGACGGTCCAGTCGCAGCCAGCCATAGCATTCCGGAACATTTGGCCAGATTTGCATGGCCCGGCGAACACTATCATCCACAGCCAAATAGCCTGCCACACGGCAAAGAGCAGTCTATAGAGTTACTCACGTAAGCCCAGTACATCCTGCATATCAAACAGGCCGTTCTTCTTCTTAGCAACCCACTGAGCAGCACGCACCGCCCCACTAGCGTAGGTCATGCGACTCCAGGACTTATGCACCACTTCGATACGCTCGCCCAAGCCACAGAACATAACAGTATGCTCACCGGTTATGTCACCGCCACGTAGTGTTTGAAAGCCAATGGTGCCTTCTTTTCGCTCACCGGTGTGGCCACGACGTTCGTATACCGCAGCGGTACGCAAATCACGATTGGTGGCCTTGGCAACAACTTCACCCATTTTCAGCGCAGTGCCAGAAGGTGCATCAACTTTATGGCGGTGGTGAGCTTCGAGAATTTCTACATCCACGGTATCGCCAAAGGCTTTAGCACCTTCCTCGAGTAACTTGAACATAACGTTTACGCCAGCACTGAAGTTCGCGGACCACACGACGGCGATATCACCGGACTCTGCCTCAATAAACTCCTGCTGCTCGTGCGTAAAGCCAGTGGTGCCGATAACCATTTTTTTGCCAGCTTTACCGCAAACTTCAACATGACCGAGCGTTGCATTAACGACACTAAAGTCGATGAGTACGTCGAATTCGTCGACGTTGCCCGCAATATCATCGGTTATAAGTACACCGCTGGCTTTTTCACCCGTTAGTGAACCGGCATCGGTGCCGAGTAATGGGTGTCCGCTGCGTTCAAATGCAGCGGTGCACTTCACTCCACGGGTTTCATTACAGGCTTCCATTAATGTGCGGCCCATACGACCGCCGGCTCCGGTAATTCCAACTCGTACCATGACGAATTCCTTGTTATTTAATTCGAATTAAAAAGTAGTTTACGCCGCAGTCCGACTGAATGAACAGTTGTTTTGGCAGAGTAGTCACTCATTAAGAGCTGATACTCCGGCCGAGCTCATTCCGGCGGTTTAGTTGAATCGTCGCGAATTTCATACTCTGCGTCAATCACCGTACCACTAGGCTCGCGGCGATTCGCGTCCCGGTGGTTACCGCGGCCCATATTCCCACCCATGGGATCATTTCCAGCGCCGTTCATGTTGCCGCCCATCGCAGTATCAAACTTTATAACACCTGAACGTAAAATAGCCCCGGCGAGCCAGTGCCTAAACGGCGGGAACAAGCAGAGAAACCCCAGCGCGTCGGTGAAAAAACCGGGAGTAATCAATAACACTCCGGCGATGACTATCAGCATTCCGGCAAACAGCTCTTCGGCGGGCATCTGGCCGGCCTGCATTTTCTGCTGCAGCCGGTTAACGGTGGAGAAACCCTGCTGCCGCACCAGCATTCCGCCAACCACCGCCGTGAGAATAACCAAGGCTATCGTCGGCAACGCGCCGATAACGCCACCCATCTTAATCAAAAACCAGGTTTCAAATAGCGGCACCATAATCAGCACCAGCAAAAGTTTACCCATCGTTAAAAAACCTAATCGAGAACCGGGAAAGTCTTGTTGATAGCCACCAGCAACTTAACCAGTGCTGGCATATGCGGGCCGAACAGACACTTACCAGTGGTTAGTAGCGAGACTGAAATATCCCTGCTCGGATCAGCCCAACAAAAAATATTGATAAAGCCCAAATGGCCAAACGCCGACGAAGTATGCGGCCCATACATTCCGAACGGAGAGTCGCCGAGCATAAAGCCTTCGCTGGTTCGTAGCGGAATCATCAACGTCCGGTCAAACTGACGCGGAGAGGCCTCGTTAATCGCTCGCGTCACTGCCACGCTGTCGAACATCGGCTTGCTTTGCTTGCCATTTTTCTTCAGCGGCGCCGAGTCAATATTGTCGAGTCGACCGCTATCCAGCAATACCTGGAAGAAATCAGCACATTCACTAGCGGTAGCATAAACGTTGCCCGCCGGAATATTGGCGTCGAGGAAATCAGGGGTGTTCGATATGTCACAAACCAAATCGAAGCTGCCGCCCAAGGCATTTTTCACGATGCGGTCAATCGGGAAAGGCTCAGAGTAGCCGGTAAAAATATTGTCCGCCGCGGTCGCTCGGTGCTCTTCAGGCAAACCAAGCGTCATGAACTTAGCACCCAGCGGTTTTTGCAGGCGCTCACGGTAAATGTCTTTCAAATCCTGGCCGGTTACCCGACGCATTATTTCGCCAAGAATATATCCACCAGTAATCGCATGATACGCCTGTGCTTTACCGGCATCTTTCCGTGGGCGGGCGTTACACAGAATATCGATAACACCGTCCCAATCCCACAGCACGCTAGGATCAGGCACTTTTTGTTTGATGGTCGGAATACCGCCGCGATGCGAGAGTACATGCCCGACCGTGGTGTACTGTTTACCCTTAACACCGAACTCAGGAATGTACTCCGCGACTGGGTGGTGGAGCTTTATCAAGCCCTCGGAAGCCATCTGATGGACCAACATCGCGGTAATGGCTTTACTCGCTGAAAACAGGCAGACGGGCGTCTCAGTGGTCATCGGGACTTTAACCGCGCCCTTCTCACCCGGTGCGTTGCCTTTGGCATGGCCAATAGCCCGATCCAAAACCAACTCGCCTTTATGGCGAATCGCAATACTTACGCCAGGCGAAAACCGGGTTTTGTACAAATC
>CAJQNE010000210.1 GCA_905479545.1 uncultured Gammaproteobacteria bacterium
ACGGCACTAAAAGAGCGTACCAACCAATTGGCACTGAAGGTCGGCCAGACTGATGTTTCAGGCGATGAGTTGTCAGCGAAGGTAATTAGCTGCGCTAATTCTATAAGAGCCTATTACCCCTATATGTTCTTATACGAAGACCCAAACGATGAGCGTATCAGGGATGCGAAGAGCCCCGCCAATCGAGTTGCGACGTACTTTGGCAGTTTTGTGCAGTGTGCTGCGATCATGCAAAAGGCCTTTGTGTCGGGTGGCGGTGCGGACATTGAGGCTGCGAAGCGATCGCGGTCGAATTTAGCTCAGTGGTACAAAGTTTTCCCCCAATATATTAAAGATAAAATTCCTGCTGCTGCAGAAAACGAGATTCTGGAATACCGGGAAGTTTTCTACAACTCAACGTTATTACTCACTCAAATGAAATGGCACGAGTTGAATTCAGCTACTCAGAAACAACAGGTGCAGGCGTGCATTAATCTGGACGAAGATGTTCAGGATTTCGGCAAGAGCCGATAGAGGGTAGTAGGCAGACCGGGGCTAAAAAGTGTGGGTCGCAGCAACGAAGTGAAACCAACTTTGGTTCGCTGTTTGGCCTATTGATCTTGTTAGTTCGGTTATCCCACGAGCCCAAGCAAACAGTTCTTGCTTGGGCTTTTTCAGCGCGGACCTATCTGAGTTATTGCTTTGCGTTTCTGGCCTGGCTCAGTCCGGACTTAGCCAGGTAACGGCAACGCATCATCTTCGGCGTCCTTGGCGGCAATCGGGTTAGCATTTTCTAATCGATTGTTGTCTTTGGCCGCAGGTCGTTCTTTGGGCTTACCTGGCGGAGTGTAAGCCAACAAGGTATCGCCATTTTTGGCTTTCAACGGGCTCTGTGTTGAGTTGAATGCTACGCCGCCTTCCTGGGTAACCAGCAATAGTAACTCGCTGCCAGCAGGCAGGCCCGCTACCCAATCATCGTGCGTGAACTCGCCGCTAATGCTGCTTTTCTGGAATTTCCAGCCGAGGGTATGGCGACGCCAGAGTTCTTCGAAGGTCAGGGCGTCGGTAAAGGCCATAACGCCGCGACGGCTGTGGGCCATGGCTTTGTCTTTTTTAACTTTGCCGGCGCTACCGCTTTTGCCGGTGGCGGAGTCTTTAGCGGAGGTTTCTTCTTCACCCAGTGACAGTTGGAAGACCTTGTGTGAGCCCAGCTCCGGCGAGAACGTTTTACAAACCAAGGCGTTGTAAGCATCGTTACTGCTGGCTGCCAGTACTAAGGCGTAGCCGTGCAATTCGAGCGATTCTTCGGCCCGGTCGGAAAGGATTTCACCGAAGTAGGTGGCCACACCAGCCATTCGGGCGTTGCGTAACCGATGCCAGGATGTATCAGAGACACGGACATCGACATTGAGATCTTTTAGGGTTTTGGCCAGCTCGGCGGTCCAGGGTGAGCTGCCGACCACCAACACGCCTTTGCGGACTTCAGCGGTAAGTTCTAAACGACGAGCAAGCCAGCCGAGGCTGAAACCATGCAGTACTACGGTAGTGAAAATCACTGCAAAAACAATTGGCACTAACAGCACCGCGTCATCGTAACCCGCAGCGACCAGCGGCACGGCAAAGACACCGGAGGTGGCTGCTGCCACCACGCCACGAGGTGCTATCCAACCGACCAGAATCCGGTTTTTCCAGTCAATGCCGGTGCCCCAGGTTGAGAGGATTACCGCCATCGGCCGGACGACGACCAACAGCACGACGATAAAGGCAGCGTGTCGCCATTCGAAACTGCTTAGCACTTCAGGTTTAAGGTTGGCAGTCAGCAAGACAAATACAATCGAAACCAGCAGTATCGTCAGGCTTTCTTTGAAGCGTCGCATTTCATCGATGCTGCGCAGCTGCATATTGCCCATGACGACGCCCATCAGCGTCACGGCGAGCAGTCCGGCCTCGTGTTGGAAGGCATTGGCAGTTACAAAAACGGATAGCACCGAAGCGAGCAATAGTGGCACTTTCAGGAATTCAGGGGCTTTGCCGAGCGTAAATACGCGGCCCAGTAAGTAACCGGCTAATAGCCCTAATGCTCCGCCCACCAAAACAGCTTTGCCTATGGCCACCATTAATGCCAGGAACGCGGTGTTTTCACCGGCGTAAACAAAATACTGGAAGGTCAGTACAGCCAGCAATACACCGGTCGGGTCGTTAAGAATGCCTTCCCATTTCAGGTAGCTAGCGGTTTTTTTGTTTAGCGATGCGGCTCGCAGTAGCGGAATGACCACAGTCGGGCCCGTTACAACACAGATGGCGCCGAGTATCAGCGATACCGGCCAGGAGATGCCGCCCACCCAGTGCGCTGCCAGCGAGGCAAATAACCAGGCAAGAGCCACACCCACTGACGTCAGGCGCCGCACCACATCGCCAGCTTCGCGTAGCTCGTGCAGCTTTAGCGCCATGCCGCCTTCAAACAGAATAATGGCAACACAAAGCTGAATGACGGGTTGCAGGCCGCGGCCTAAAATTTCTGACGGGTCGATGAGCCCGAGACCAGGGCCGACTATAAGGCCTGTGACTGACAATAGAACGATGGCGGGGATGCGGAAGCGCCAGGCTACCCATTGCGACATTACGCCAAGGGCAATTATAGCGACCAGAATGTGGGTTAAATCAAAGTGCACAGAGTTTCCTGATGAAACGCGAGGGGAGACACGCTTCTAAAGTTCGAACGGGCTAGTGTACCGATCAGTGGATTTCACGGCTACGCTTTAGGTTGTGGTAATAACGTTACGATCTGTCCAGTGCTGCAGCCGGTTAATAAATAATTCACGTGGGTTACCGGGGTAATACCTGAAGTAGTCCCAGCGGAATATCGGTCTGCGGGCGGCCAGCGGGGTGGAGCTCGATACTGAACTGGCCCGCAAGGTTTGCGTTAAAGCGCAGCTCGGTGGTTTTAGACGCTAGCGATTTTTCTATTTCATAACCGGTAATGTGCAAATCGCTGGCGGCATCTTCGGTTGTGCTGCTCTGTTTGATTCGCAGAATCAGGTTCTGGCCCTGCGTGGCTTTTACTGTGGCTGGCGTCAGCCTGTTACCGGTTAATTCGAGTTCAACGATGGTTGCACTATCATCGGCAAAGCCGGCCTCAACATCGACAGCAAAGCGGCTGAATACGATGTTCTGGTTATGCCGGAACTGACCGAACAGCCAATAACGTCCCCGCTCGGGAAAACGGAATGGTTCGGTTAACAGTCTGGGCCCGAAAGCCGCGGGCGGTGGCAAGTGGTGGTCGGCACTTGCATGGTGCGCAGGGGTTGTTGCAGCTGCCGCCAGCGGGCTGACGACGTTGGCAGAAATAATTTCTCCCGATTCGTTCACCGGCATGCCGTGAATATGTTGCAGCCCGTGCTTTTCGATGGGGGTGCTGAGTACTGCGACGTGCAAACCTGCAGCCAGGTACGGCTGCAGGTTAGTAACCGGCTGGCCGTACTGGCTAATACGGTAGCCAAGGCGCAGGTCTTCATTGGCCCGCAGCGACTCGGGTAATTCGAGTTCAATACGGTAAGCATTAGGGGCGTCACAACTGACTTCGGCCTCTTTGCTGAGCACCGGTGAGCTGTATTGGTCAGCGGATGACTCGGGGTAGCCCTTGAAACAATTGCCCGGGGCTGTGTTGGCGCCGGTAGTTGCAGCAGCGTTTCGGCCTGGCACGCGCAAGCTGAAACTTTGGTTCAGCGATTCGCTGGCAGTAGCGACATTTACCGCTGCCAGATAACGCCCGGAGGTTGGAAACCGATATTGCAGCGAGTGTTGAACTGCGACGCTTTGCTCTCCGGTTAGGCACAGCGTGCCGAAATCCTCGGGGTGCAGGTGAGCGAAGCTGCTGAAGTCATCGGCAACGATCATCATGTGAGCGAGGCGTCCGTGGTGGGCTAACAACGCAGCGGGGTTGCCGTTGGCGTCCGAGACGGTTAATGACAGCTGAGTGAGTGAGCCCGGTTTTGGCGGTCGGGGTGACAGACTAAGGTTGGCTGAAAGGCCGTTGCTCTGAGTCGCAGCGCCTTCAGTGGGCAGCGGGCGAACATATTCGGCGGGTTTTAGCGCTAAGTAACTAATCGCCGCGGTTGCCAGCGCGACAACAATAAATAGGCTGAGCTTATTCATAGTTTGCTAACAACCGTCGCCACTAACGGCCGCTGTTGTCCAGCTCAGGAATTCGAGCAAAATACTTGCCTTTCAACGTCGCTTTAACCTCATCGCCTTGCATTACTTCGGCGAGTATTTCAATTTTGCCGCGGCCTCTGTCGGCTAACCGGGCAAATAAAGCGTCTAAATCCTGGCCTGCGGCGAGCCGTGCGACACCATGGAAATCGCCGGTAATTGGCTGGGCGTAACTTAAATCACAGTGATAAATTGCCACTTCGTTCGCCAGCTCAGAAAAGCGCTTAGCTAACTGCAGCGATAAAAACGCCCAGCCGCTCAGCGCTGCAACCGAAGCAATACTGCCAGCGAAGCCGGTGCCTTTGTCGTTAAAGTTTTTGTCCAAAGGCGCATCAAGCCGCAGCCGGGTGCCATCAAAAGCGGTCAGTTGGGCGTCCATTGCCTGCAGTATCGAAATGCCTTTAAATATGCGCAGTTGCAAGGCGTCGAGGTGCGGCTGCCAGTCGTTGCTGGTAACTATTTTCTGGTTCAATTGGGTCTCGGTCATGCTGTGACTATACCGCGCTGGCCGTTTTACACATTGGCGTTGT
>CAJQNE010000211.1 GCA_905479545.1 uncultured Gammaproteobacteria bacterium
AATTAGCAACCGACAAAACTGCAGAGCGAATTACCCCCCCTGCTGCTTAATTGGGCAAATTCAGCCGGTACCATTCGGTACCGGCTGATCGCTACTGATCCATTGTCGTCATACGCTGCTGAATTTCAGCGACCGACAACCGTTCGACTCGCTTAGAGACTACCCAGCCATGACCCCAGGCATCGGTAATTTCACCCGAGCGATCACCATGAAACTGATCTTCCACTTCTTTAGTAACCGTTGCTCCCGCAGCAACGGCTCGCTTTACGGTTTCGTCAGGGTCATCAACGTACACCACGAACTTCACGGCCGTACCGCCAAAAAGTTTCGGTGGGTGGGCATTCATTTCGGGAAACGGATCTGAAATCATGATCACCGCGCCGCCGCGCAGCGGGTCACCGAACTGCAACTCACAATGGCCTATTCTGCCGTCCGGCATCGGGAACCGCATACGCTCGGTTGCACCCAATACTTCGCAATAAAATGCTGCTGCCTTGTCGGTGTCCTCAACGCAAAGATAGGCACAGACTTGAGGGTATTCGACTATTTCTGAATTTTTCTCACTCATTACATCCTCTCCTTTTCAAAATATAATCAATTCACGCTTACAGTTTATTCCGCCCCAGACTATCGTGGCTGGAGACCCATTCATCGCTGGTAATCGCACTGGCCAATGATATATCCCCTGCGAGCACAGTCGCAGCAACAATTTCGGCCAGCTTCTTCGCCGAGCCCTCACCCTCACAACCTAACAACTGCAAGCATTCCCGCTGTGTAGGTAATTTTGTGCCGCCACCATGAGTAGCGCAGATGACTGACGGCAGCGTGACTGAGTAATACAGATCGCCATTTTCGGCCAGATCCATAAAGGTAATACCGGTGTGCGACTCAACCACATTGGCCTCATCCTGGCCGGTAGCAATAAACATCGCGGTAATGCCATTAGCAGAATGCGGACCGTTGTAAGCAGTGCCTGCCAGCACGCCACCGATCATGGCCCGTTGCCGCATACGGAATACATCTTTGGTTTCAGCCCGGGTAAGGCGTCGCATTACTTCAGCAGGAATCGTTACTTCGGCGATGACCCGTTTGCCGCGGCTATGCAGCAAATTAATGTGCGAGTGTTTTTTGTCAGTTTCGATACCGCCGGAAAGCTGCATATGTAGAAAGCCAGGCGGGTAGTTTTCGGCGATCCACAGCATTGCAGCACGGGCAGCTTTGCCGGTCATATTCTGCCCCGCCGCATCGCCGGTGCCGAAGTTCATTCGGGTATAAACCATTCTCGCCACCGGCCAGCGCTGAATTTCCTTTAGCTTGCCAATGCTGGTTGTTGCTTCGGCGGCCGCCGCTATGGCGGCAAAGTTATTGTCGAGCCATTGGCAAAAATCGCGGGCGGCGCGGGCATCAGTACATTCAAACAAGGGCGCACGCTGCATTACATCATCCACAACCGTGACTTTCACGCCGCCGCTTTCAGACAGCAGCCGCATGCCCCGGCTGTAAGACGCTACCAGCGTGCCTTCGGTGGTAGCCATCGGCACATAAAACCAGCCCTTGGCGTGCTCACCATTAATCAGGCAAGGCCCGGCGACGCCGAGTGGCATTTGCACCACGCCGATGAAGTTTTCGATATTGCCGACAAAATCCTCGGGCCGTGTGCTGTACCCGGCGGTATGCGTTAACGCCGCACCCGTTTGCTGGTGGAGAAACTTGCGGCGTGTTTCCGCAGCTGACTCACTGTAATCGTCACTTTTCTGACGAGGTATCGAACGCCTTTCACCGGGATCTTTTGTGGGCATCACCATCAGTTCCTGCCTATGTAGGGAATCACCAATTTAGCACAGGCGGGAGGCTACTGATGACAGCTGAACTCGTTACCTCTTAGCGAAAGGAAACGTCAATAAACACTATTATTATTGACCTGATATGCGGCTCTGAAATTAACCCTCCACAGGCCGGAAAATATTTCTACCTTAAGTTCGGCTTCAGCTTTTAGTTACCTGAATCGACATTTAACTCTGACCGACCGGTCGCCGTTTTTATTATTCTTTACAGCGGCTTAGAAAAATTGGTATGCACAATGCATTACATGGAATGCAGCCATCTCAAAAAGTGGCTCGACACTTCAAGGCAATAACGCCATTAATACAGGAATTTATCAGGAGAACACCATGAGCCGTATTCACAGTTACTCCTCGGCCCTAGTCGTCGCTTTGGCGCTCGGCAGCCTACCGGTTTCTGCACAAAACGATTCCGGGGTTTCAGCCACTACTAATGCAGCGGGGAGCGGCACGCTCTTGGGGAACCAGAGCAGTCAGGGTAGCACTGGCGGCATCGATGGCAATTCATCGCTCTCAGCATCGGGTACTTCGGACACGGGTACTTCTGACAGTGTAGCGGCCCCTGATTCAAGTTCCGCCTCATCGGACGGAGACGGTCGCGACTCATCACTCAGGAATGGTGGACGTGACAACAACACACTGAATGACAATCGCGGTACAGCGCCGTTAAATGATAATAGCGACACATCATCGCTGAATGGCAATCGCGATACCTCACCGCTAAACGATAATCGCAACACCTCACCGCTGAATAGCAATCGCGGTACATCGCCGCTCAATGATGATCGCAATCAGGGTACAACGACGCTAGACAATGATCGCGACGCATTACTGCTGAATGACAATCTCGGTACATCGCCGCTGAATAATAACCGCGACATACCACCGCTGAATGACAATCGCCGTACATCGCCGCTTAATGATAATCGCAACACTCCCGCGCTAAACAGAAGTCGCGGTACATCGCCGTCAAATGGCACAGTGCCTACTGCTCCGTCTGACGACGCTACGACGAATCTCAGACCGAGCTCGACCGATGGGATCGACATCGATGTTGTGCCAGCCAATGCAATGGAAAATTTGGATGGTGACTCGCCATTCGAGAACAATGCTCCGGGCGTAATAATTGGTATTGACTCAGTGCCTGACGCCGACCAGCCGGAAATCATCGATACAGAAAGTGCCGCCAGCTCCGGTTTAAAGCTAAATTCAGGTATAGACCTGGACCTCAATTCGAACCTCAACTCAGAGACTGATGTCGAGAACGACAGCGGGTTCATGGATGAGATCGATTCTGACGACGACATGATTGAAAGCGAGCCGATGACGGAGGAAGACAGCAGTGATGCGAGCGGCAGCCTATCAACCCGCACTGAGATAGAGGCTGAAGCAAACACATCAAACAACCAGTAAACCCTGCGACCGATCTTCAAACCGGCTGAACTGCTGGTAAAAAGCCCCTCTGACGACCTGTCAGAGGGGCTAGTTGATTTAGTACGAGTTACCCGGTACCCGGATAACAGAAATTACTGCGCCGCGCCGCGCCCCCGGAAACGTCCGCGACCGGGCGCGGGTTAACGACTATTTCTCCATCGTCTTCCGCGAAATTTTCAGCATCATTTTGCGTGGCACCAGCGGCACCAGCCAATTCATCATCACGCTGTACTTGGCTTCATTGATGTCCATTAGCTTGCCATCCAGCATCGACTGATAGCCGGATTCAGCGACTTCCCGCGAACCGGTCATTTTCATCTTAAATGCCTGAGCCCCTTCCAGATCGGCAGCGTCCATAAAGCCACTTTTGGTCGGGCCGGGACAGAGCACCGTTACCGTTACACCAGAATCACGCAGCTCTTCCGCCAGCGCCTGTGAAAACGAGTTCACATAGGCTTTAGTGGCGTAATAAACCGCCTGCAACGGACCGGGAATAAAACCCGCGGTTGAGCCGATGTTCAGTATTTTGCCCTTGCCCTGCTTAACCATCTGGTTGGCGTACAAATGCGAAAACTCGGTTAGCGCCCGGATGTTCAGGTCGATCATCGACATTTCTTTGTTCAGGTCTCGTTCAACAAACTTACCGTGGCCACCAAAGCCGGCATTATTAATCAGCACTTCAATCTCTATGCCAGCAGCCTCAGTCGCATCAAAAACCATCTGTGCGGCCGTGTGGTCAGTTAAGTCGGCCACCAGCACGACTACTGAAACCTTATGCTTTTCCTCCAATTCAGCTTTTAACGCTTCCAACTCGTCGCCGCTGCGGGCAACCACCACCATGTCGCCACCGTGGCTAGCGTGTATTTTGGCAAATTCACGGCCGATACCGCTGGATGCGCCGGTTATTAGAGCGGTGTTTTTCATGCTGTTCTCCGAGTCAATCAATGCGAATGTGTGGCGCATTTAAGCACAGTGCACCACGGCAGTAATTGGTTGAATTTTGAGCCGCTGCCGCGTTCCGGTATTGTTGCGGCCTGATCCCATAAGCTGTTGATAAAAATGTCTGTTTTCACCCCGGTCAATACCGCAGAAGTAACCGCGTTTCTTAAGGAATACCCCGTTGGCGAGTTACTGAGCTTTGAGGGAATTAGTGCCGGTATTGAAAACAGTAACTTCTTTGTAAACACCCGCGATGGCCGCTGGGTAATGACTATTTTCGAAACAGTAGGTGCTAACGAGCTACCGTTCTGCCTCGGTCTTACCGGCCACCTTGCCGCCTCTGGCGTGCCGAGCCCCGCCCCGATAAAGAACAGGGACGGGCAGGTATTCGGTTGGCTTAAAGGCAAACCGGCAGCGCTGGTGCAGCGATTGGATGGTCGCGAACTCGAAGCCAGCACCCCGAAGCAGCTAGCCGCCATCGGCACCGTGCTAGCCGACCTGCACCAAGCCGCAATGGACTTTGATCTGCACCGCGAAAATACCCGCGGCCCGGAGTGGTGGAATGCCATTATTCCTACCGTGCTACCGAAGCTGAGCGAAGCCGATGCCAAACTTCTGCGGGACGAGCAGCAGAGCCAAACCAGCTTCGACCGCAGCGATCTACCCGAAGGTGTCGCCCACGCCGACTTATTCCGTGACAACGCGCTATTCAACGACGGCAAACTCGCCGGACTGATCGATTTCTACTATGCCTGCAACGACGCCTTGCTGTACGACGTAGCCGTTACCGTGAATGATTGGTGCCGCCGCGACGACAACAGTATCGATCAGGCTGCCGCCAAAAGCCTGCTCGATGCCTACCATGACCGTCGCCCGCTACTACCGAGCG
>CAJQNE010000212.1 GCA_905479545.1 uncultured Gammaproteobacteria bacterium
GGGAGCGGGGTTTTTGAGGCTGGCAGCGATTTGATCCGCAGCGGCGCTAACGGCAGCCAGTTGTGCCGCATTAATCTCCAGCGCATCGCCGCTGTTGAGCTGACCACGAATATGCAGTGCACAATCCAGTTTGCCGCGGCCTAGTCGCTTCGCTGCAAGGCTGCGGAGGTCGGCTTCTAACGCCCGGAAGTCATCGGGTAGGCGCCAGAAGGTTTCGAGGTAGCGATGGTTTACCGAGCGTATTTCCCAGGCGAGGGAAATGCCTTCGTGCTGTATGTCGGCACGTGCGTAGCCAGTCATGCTGTGGGTCATAAGTTTGTCGCCGTTAGATAGGCCGCAAACGCTACCGACATTGCCGCTGTGAGTCACGAAGCCGCGCGGTATACTGCGCGCCACGGAATACCCAAATTATAAATTAACTCTCCCAACTATTATTTTAAGGCTTATCTATGCGTCCCAGCGGTCGTGCAACAAACGAGTTGCGTGCTATGCAATTTCAACGTCAATTTACTAAACATGCGCCGGGTTCGGTGTTGGTTAGTTTTGGCGATACCAAGGTGCTGTGTACCTGTTCTGTTGAAGAGCGTGTGCCGGGCTTTCTGCGTGGTAAAGGGCAGGGTTGGGTAACGGCTGAATACGGCATGTTGCCGGGTTCTACGCATTCGCGAAATGACCGTGAAGCAGCACGCGGCAAGCAGAGCGGTCGTACGCAGGAGATTCAGCGGCTAATTGGTCGTTCGATGCGGTCGATTATCGATTTGGAGGCACTCGGCGAGCGCACCTTAAAGTTGGACTGCGATGTGCTCCAGGCAGACGGCGGGACCCGTACCGCTTCGATTACTGGCTGCTATGTAGCGCTGAGTGATGCGATTAGCCAGTTACAGGCGAAGAAGTTGCTGAAGAAGAGCCCGCTACACGGTCAGGTTGCGGCAATTTCAGTCGGTATTTTTGACGGTAAGCCAGTGTTGGATTTGGACTACGCTGAAGACTCAAACGCCGAAACGGATATGAACGTAGTAATGAACGCTGCTGGTGGCTTTATTGAAGTGCAGGGTACGGCTGAAGGCCATGCATTCCAGCGCGACGAATTGAACGCACTGTTAGATTTGGCTCGCGATGGTATTGCTACCATTTGCGAAGCTCAGAACGCCGCATTGGCCGGTTAAGGTAGGGCAACGGTAATGGATATCGTTTTGGCAACCAGCAACGCCGGCAAGGTTCGCGAGATCAATCAAATGCTGGCAGGGCAACGGCAAATCGTTGCCCGTCCGCAGAGCGATTTTGAAGTTGAGGACGTTGAAGAAACGGGTTTGAGCTTTGTTGAAAATGCGATTCTTAAAGCCCGTAATGCCGCCTATATAACCGGCTTGCCGGCTATTGCCGATGATTCCGGCCTGGAAGTGGATTGGCTCCAGGGTGCGCCGGGTATTTACTCGGCGCGCTTTGCCGGGCCAGGTGCTAGCGACGCTGATAACGTACAAAAACTGTTGCGTGAGCTGGCGGATGCACCAGACGATAAACGCACCGCCCGGTTTCGCTGTGTAATGGTCTGCTTGCGCCACGCGACTGACCCCACGCCGTTGGTTTGTCAGGGCACTTGGGAAGGCTTGATCGGCACTGAATTGGCGGGCGATAACGGTTTTGGTTACGACCCGATATTCCATGTGCCTGATTTGAATTGCATGGCGGCCGAGCTTTCGCCACAGGTGAAGAACAAACTCAGCCATCGTGGCCAGGCTCTGCAGCAGTTGGCTGCAGGGTTCGCCCAACATATGGGTTTAAAGTAGGCCGTAGCCGAGTGAGTGAAGTTGCGGCGATGCACGCCATAGAGCCATCGCTCGGTCTCTATATCCATATTCCCTGGTGCGTTAAAAAATGCCCTTACTGCGATTTTAATTCGCATGTAAGCCAGCTTGGCCTACCAGAGGCGGGTTACGTAAAGTCGTTGATTAACGATATGCGGAGTGAAGCGCCGTTGGTAGCCGGGCGGGAAATTCGCAGTATATTTTTCGGTGGCGGCACGCCGAGCTTGTTTTCAGCCCAGGCTATTGGCGAAATTTTAACGGCGGCGGCTGAGCATTTTACCCTCGCCAGCGATATTGAAATTACGCTGGAAGCCAATCCCGGAACGGCTGAGGCTAAGAGTTTCGCGGGCTATCATGTGGCAGGTGTAAATCGGCTGTCGATGGGTGTGCAAAGCCTTAATGACAAGCACCTAAAAGCGCTGGGGCGTATTCATAGTGCTGCAGAAGCCATTGCGGCTTATGAAATGGCCCGTAAAGCTGGCTTCGACAACATTAATCTCGATTTGATGTACGGGCTGCCTGACCAGTCGCTGGAGAATGCGTTGGCGGAAACGCGTGCGTTGTGCGAATTGCAGCCGGAACATATCTCGCACTACCAATTAACCCTGGAACCCGAAACGCCATTCTTTCACCGACCACCGACGTTGCCGGCAGACGAAGTGATATGGGATATGCAGACGGCCTGTCAGGAAGTGCTGGCGAGTCGTGGTTATGCGCAGTACGAGGTATCGGCCTATGCACAGCCGGGCAGGCAGTGCGCGCATAACCTGAATTACTGGCAGTTTGGCGATTACGTGGGTATCGGTGCTGGTGCGCATGGCAAGGTCAGTTCGGGTGAAATTATCGAGCGCCGCTCTAAACCGAAAATTCCCGGTCGTTACATGAACGAAGGCGGGCTGGATGAGCAGCGCGAGTTAGATGGTGCTGACCGGTTGTTTGAATTCGCGGTGAATGCACTGCGGCTGCGGGACGGGTTTAGTCGCGAGTTGTTTACGGCCAGCACCGGTTTGCCTGTCGATGCGTTGGAAAAGCCATTGGCGGCGGGGTTAACACGCGGATTGCTGGTGGAGCAGGGTGGTCGGGTTTTCGCTAGCGAAACGGGCTATCGTTATCTCAATGATGTGATTTTGCTGTTTGATCAGGATTGAAAGATCTCTTCTACTTCCGTGAGAGTACTGGGGTGTTACCTATGCTCCCGGTTTGAGGTGTTACCTATGATGCCGGTTTGCCCTCACCCCAACCCTCTCCCAAAGGGAGAGGGAGAATGGAGTAGCTAAATTTACCCACTCCCGTTCAGGCCTGAGCCTGAGCTAAGTCGAACAGTAGCCAGGCAAAGCTGAAATCATATCTTAGTCTGGGGTTCGACCAGCGTAGCCCGAAGTGTTATTGAGTATTTCAGCCGCAATGCTAGCGCTGTAGGTCGGCTTCGCTTGCAAGCCGACAATGCTGGCACAAGGTAAGTTCGTCGGCATGCTGCGCGATGCCGACCTACGCAGCTTTATTAGCAGTGCTTCGATACTTCGGCAGAGCTCAGCATCAGCATGGACGGTTTTGAGTAAATTTAGTTTATCTGTCCTCCCTCTCCCAAAGGGAGAGGGAGAATGGAGTAGCTAAATCTACCCACTCCCGTTTAGGCCTGAGCCTGAGCTGAGTCGAACAGTAGCCAGGCAAAGCTGAAATCATATCTTAGTCTGGGGTTCGACCAGCGCAGCCTCAAGTGTTATTGAGTATTTCAGCCGCAATGCTAATTCTGTAGGTCGGCTTCGCTTGCAAGCCGACAATGCTGGCACAAGGTAAGTTCGTCGGCATGCTGCGCGATGCCGACCTACGCAGCTTTATTAGCAGTGCTTCGATACTTCGACAGAGCTCAGCATCAGCATGAACGGTTTTGAGTAAATTTAGTTTATCTGTCCTCCCTCTCCCAAAGGGAGAGGAGGGTTTTCTGAGTGGCGGTGTATCGATGAATTCAGACTGTCGGGACGCTAGCGATGCCGTTCCATTAAACTTAAAAATTCAAATTTTACTCGCAGATAGTTTTTTATGAGCTACGGAACCCAGGCCGCCTTTGTTGATTGTCCTTACTGCGGCGAAAACTTTGAAACTACAGTGGATTGCTCGGTTGATTACCAGCAGTACATTGAGGATTGTCAGGTGTGCTGCTCGCCGATTTTATTTACCGTGCAGGTAGATGCTGAAGGCGATGCGGTGGTACGGACTCAGAGCGAAGACGAAGGCTAGGGAGGCTCTGATTGAATCCTATCCGGCACGATTCTGCGTTGAAAAGTGGTCAAAAAATGCTCATTTACTAAAGTAAACTCCGCGTTTTTGCCCACTTCTCGCCTTGCCTCGCACTCGGCAATGATCCAATCAGAGCCTCCCTGCCGGTAAATATCCTCTACACAGCCAGTCTAAATCGGTTGTTACTTGCTCAACCGCTGTGTATCGGTATAATCGCGCGTCCCCCAATGGCTGGCGGCAAAATCCGTTGGTCACTATTGGCACTTAAATTAGGAATACGACCATGAAAGAAGGCATTCACCCCAAGTACACCGAAATGACGGTTACTTGCAGCTGCGGTAATACGTTTGAAACCCGCTCTACCCTTGGCAAGCCGCTGAGCGTTGAAGTGTGTTCAGCCTGCCACCCGTTCTACACCGGTAAGCAGAAAATGATGGACACCGCTGGTCGTGTTGACAAGTTCAATAAGAGATACGGCGGCTAAATGGCTGTTATTGGGAGCGCTGCTTACTGAGCGCTCTCAACCGCCCACAAAAAAACCGACTTCATTGAAGTCGGTTTTTTTGTGGGCGTAATTTTAGAGACCGGGCATTTTGGAGGCAGTACATTTGTGAATTCGTATAGCGGGAAACGGTAGTTGCTTAGCGGTCTCCAGCCAGAACCGATAGCAGGACCAATACGAGTGTTTGCTGCACTTTTTCGTCAGTCGAGGAGGTGGTGCGGGAGCCGGTCAGCGTTGCCATTGGTTCGGTTGCTGAGCTGCCGCTACCGGGCTCTAGCAGGGTTTCACCTGAGTCCGGGGGCAACGTAAGTTCGTGGGTCCCCTCAGGATTCAGCAGGGCGAGTGTTGAGCTGTCGGCAGCGTTCGCTATGTCCGAATAGCGTTGTTCCGGTGCAAACTTTTCGACATTGGTGATTGTGTTCGTAACCACTTCGCTAGGAAATGGTTGTGATATTTCGATGTTTGAAGTCGCGAAGGCAAAGGAGCCGAATGCGATGCTGGCAAAAAATGTTAATAAGCCATTGCCCGAAAGGGGCCGGGCTAACATCTGTGGTTTAAAGATTTTCATAACATAATGCACTCCTTGGGGCTGGTTCCAGAATGAAGCATTAAGCAGTGTTTTGGAACGCCGTTTGGCCACAAGATTTGTCCGCTCGACCACTAAAGCCTTTTTTTTGGCGTAAAAAGGCAAGTTGAGCCCGCAATGAAAGATCGTTAGCAATTTTTCATTATGTAAATTGGTTCAGCCGATGCCAACGGGGTTAGAGCTTCGTTGGGTGGTGTGACGAATAAACCTTTGAGAATGCTAAAAGTCCGCGCGAACGGATGGTGCTGTATCTCTGGATATGGCTAAACCAGCAGGGGAGAAGTGCAGCGAAAGTAATACCCTAGCTTTGCCGCGTTTGTATCAGGCATAAAAAAAACCGGCTTCAGCGAAGTCGGTTTTTTGGTACTACGCGAGCTGTTAGGCAGGCTTTAGTTCTACAGCGCTCTGCGGCGACGCATTAGGGCAACACCAAATACCATTAACAACAGCGTAGCCGGCGAAGGTACAGCGGCGGCACGGTTAGCACCACCCACTGCGGCTAACGACGTTACTTCTTGCTGAGTAAGGGTGCCGGTGAAAATTTCGAGGAAGCTAAAAATACCGGCTGCCTGCGGGTCAGTCGTTTCATTGTCGTCGCGTAAGAACGACAGGCTGTCGGCAGTAATAAGCGCTTCGCCATTGGCGTCCAATGTTCCCGGTGCAAACTGAGCCACACCGTCTAGGTAGGCCTGTATGCCTTCGTTGCGGTCACGAGTAAAGGCAAAGTGGTACGTACGGTCGGGCTGGTAAACCTGAGTACCGAATGCGC
>CAJQNE010000213.1 GCA_905479545.1 uncultured Gammaproteobacteria bacterium
GTTAGCTTGTCATGGTGGTTTTTGCGGGAATATCTAAGCCACACCCAGCGGCATTTTTGCCGCCGGGGTTTTGGTTTCAATCTGTAGCTGGATGGTTGTGCTTGCGAAGTGCGAGGATGCCGGCCGGAATAATTAAGGTATGGGTCTGGCTCGCTGTTCTGGCAGTGAGCTTTTGTAATTAACCGCGTCTGAATGTGGCAGGAAATAATGCAGTCAGAAAGCTCGCTGTAACCGCCCACTGGCTTTTCCAATAACCACTGACTTTGGGTAGTTCGTCGTTAATATCAGCCACCCGTCGGTGATAGAAGTTGTGCATCGAGGGCTCTGGCAACTCCGCTGCAGGCAAGTTGGCCGCCGGTATAAATGCCAGGCCAAACCCCGGCACGACCGGCAGGAAGCCTGCTACGGGTCTGTTACACGATTTGCAGACGCCCCGATTAACGGCTGGCGGCAGTCGGTGCTTTGAAAACTCAATGTCGTTCTCTGGTGGTAATGCGATCTGTTTTGATCGCAGGGCGACGATATCCGCAAACGGTTTGCCGTAGACCTGCTGGCATATGCTGCAGTGACAGAAAAATCTCAGAACCGGGGTTCCGTGGTATGAAAAACCCGACTCGCCGCAAGGGCAATGACAGTTAGTCTGGGTCACTGGTTTGGCCATATCGGGTTCTCAGTATCGTCTTACATAGCAAGAATAGATTGTGCCATCTCCGGCCCTTTGTACTCTTCAATAAAGTGGCCGATGTTGGCGAAGCGGTGAGTGTTGTCAGCCATTTGTGGTAGGGCAGTATGCCATTGGCTAATCACTGACTCCTTACCGCAGGCATCCCATTGGCCAAAATAGCCGCAGGCCGGAATATTCTGGCCGGCTGGCCCCCAGGTGTTGGCGACATTTTTCTGAATGTCGGTGTAAAAAGCATGGTTGTCTTGCACGCCGTGTTTGGCATCCCGGTATTGGTAACCGTGGCCCCAGTATGGTGTTTGGCGAACGTTGCGTTTGGAGCTGGCGGAATTCATCGGGCTACGCAGCATTTCGGAGAACACGTATTCAGGCCGGTGCTGCGGTACGCGCTTGCCAGCGTAGCGGGTGATCCATTTTGAGGTGTTTGCGAGGAATTCTGCAGTGCCTTGCGGGTGCGCATTGCAAACAACGGCAGCAGCGACACCACCCCAAAGCGGCGTTGGAATAAGGCGCGGGGTTAAATGCCAGGGCAGCCACGGGAAAGGGTAGTTGGTATAGGTATAACCATCCGTCGGCATTGGAAATACCGTGGTATTCATTACTAGCAGGGCTGCGACTCGTTGCGGCTCTTGCAGCATGGCTCCAATGCCGATAGGGCCACCCCAGTCGTGCACCACCAGCGTTATATTGCTTACATTGAGGTGGCGCACCAGCTGTAACAGGTTGGCGGCGTGGTGCATATCAACCATCTCAAAGTCGGCCTGGTCTGATAAGCCAAAGCCGATATGGTCCATGGCGATAATTCGCAGTGACTGACCGGATGCTATGAGAGTGTCGCGGATGTGCCGGTAGGTATACGACGACTCAGGATTGCCATGCACAAACAGAATGGTTTTTTCCGGGGCTTTGTCATTACCGACACTGAAGTCGGTATAGAACATGGTTTTACCGGCGTCCAGACCGTTGGTAATTTGAAACCATCGTTCACTGCCCTGTGGGCAATAATTTACCGGAGGGTTTTGTAGTGGCGAGTTGGTTTTAATATCCACTCGTTCACTGCCCCCGGTAATTTAATGCACTCTTTATGTGTCGCGACGGAAGTATTTAGTCACCGTCTGTTGGTTTGGTAAACAGGGCTTTGTAAGCGATAACGCCGCTGACAATAAATGCTCCTGCTACACCGACGTAGAACAACCCGAAGGCAATGTTATTGAGCAGTGAATCGCCAGCCATCAGGCCGCGGGCATCTTCAAAAATCGGGTCGAAGCAGGAGGCCAATACAATTGTCCAACATGTCGCTAACGCAGTATAGGTAAGCCATTTCATGCCGCGAGCGGCTAGCGGCACCAACGGTAGAATCGCCGCCGCCAACCACAGGAACATGCCATTAACTATGCCTTCCATATGAGCCATACGCCAGGCGTCGTAGGTGCCGGGAAGTTGATAGTCTATTTTTCCCGGTATTGGCCAGAGGCTGATTTCTTCCATCAGGAAGAACAGGAAGCCAAAGCCCACTATGCAGCCGATAAAAACAAGCAGTGCTCCGTGGCCTACCAGTAGGCGTTGGAATGGACGTGGGTTGACTGAATTACTCATGCGGCTTGTGCCTCACTGGTGGTAGAAAGGTTGGGGTAGGGCACAGGCATGGTCGGGTCTTTGGTATCGACCAGTGGAATCATTTCGGTGCCGTGTTTTTCGTAACCGTCAAGCCAGTCGATAACCCATTTTGGGTCTTTCTCTTGCCGTGGATTATGACCGGGTAAGCAGGCCCTTAACAGAAACGGAACGGCGTGAACTAGAAAGTCGGTAATACGGCCTGCGAGGCGAAAACGTGAGCGCAGGTTCGACCAAAGGCCGTCTTTTCTGAGCATCAGTTTATAACCACGCATTGAGAAGCGCATTACGTCGAACGAGCCGTGGAAAACGCCGAGAACGCGAGCCAGGTAGTTGCCGAAACCTGAGGGGTAAACTTCTTTATAGACATCATAAGCAACACATTTGTGTTCGGTTTCTTCAACCATGTGCCAAAGGATGAACGATGCCACCCGTGAGTCAGAACCGGCA
>CAJQNE010000214.1 GCA_905479545.1 uncultured Gammaproteobacteria bacterium
GATTAAATCGAGGTTAATGGACTGCGGCAACAGCTCGCCGCTGGTAACGGCGGAAACTTCAGGCAGGCCGGCGCTAATGAGCGCAGCCTCATGGTCAGACTGGCTTTCTACGTCTTCGCCGATAATTAATTGCAGAGCGCCGGGTAGCGCGATAGTTATGCCTGCCGACGTCGACTCGCAGGACCAAGCCTCATTGGCAGTATCTGATTGTTGAGCACAACGAAGGTCTTCAGCCACAGAAAACTGAACATCGGCGCGCATTACGAACATCTGCAGGCGGCGAATGACCGAATCGGCATTGTCTGCGGGTAATAGCATTAACCAGTCGTCGTCGCTAATGACGAGTATCAGTGTCGTTAGCAAACGACCTTTCGGGTCGCAGTAGCCCGCTAGCAAGGCGCGCTCGGGGCTGAGCAGGCTCACATCGTTGGTAAGCTGGCCCTGCAGAAAGCTGAGCTTGTCGCTGCCGGTAATGCGGAATATGGCTTGGTTCATGGGGTAACGACCGCTGTGTTGGGTAAGTGGAGAGTGTTGCATTATCAGCCTTCTCGCAGCCGTTGCAATGCCGTTGTCGCATTGCACCAAAGGCGCGAATCGCGATAAACTCACGCGACTTTTTACGGCACAAGGCAGCAGTATGTCTGAACCCCGTTCAGCGGTACCGCCCAACGGATCGGCAAGTACTGAGCTCGCTGAAAAACCCTTACCGGCTGCTGAGTTGCCAGATGCTAAAGCGGCTGAGGATGTCTCGGCTGATGAAGGCGGCAGTGGCGAGTACGGTGGTCCAAAAGGTCTGGAGCCGACCCGCTACGGTGACTGGGAGAAGGGTGGTCGCTGCATCGACTTTTAAAATCGCTTATATTCGCTAACTATAAAAACGACCAAGTTGCGGTAATCCACCGCATCGCATTACCGCTTTACCAACTCTGTTGCCGTAACATCACTAGTTAGGGTAATTCATTCATCCAATAATCTAGGAGTGAGCCGCATGGCTTCGGATTCACGACCTTTATCGCCGCATCTGCAAGTTTACAAAATGCCGATGGCAGGCTTAATGTCGATCACTCACCGCGCCACCGGCGTTTTTCTGTCGCTCGGCACCATCGCACTGGCGTGCTTCTTTATCTCGGCAGCTGCCGGGCCTGAAGCTTTTGCAAGCGCGCAAAGCTGCTGGAACTCCTGGATTGGCAAATTGCTGATGTTAGGCTGGGCAGTGTCGCTTTATTACCACTTGGGTAACGGCATTCGCCACTTAATTTGGGACGCTGGCTACGGTATGGAAATCGATCAGGTAAACCGCAGCGGCATTTTCAATCTGGTATTCACTGCAGTCGCGACGGTTATTACCGTTATCGCGGCGTTGGTTTAAGGAGCACAGACTTATGCGTACCCCTATAGCCAATGTTCGTGGCCTCGGCTCGGCCAAAACCGGCGTTCACCATTTTAATATGCAGCGGCTCACCGCCATTGCACTTATCCCACTGGCACTCTGGTTTGTTATCAGTCTGGTCTGTCACCTTGGTGCCAGCCATGCAGAATTTATCCGCTGGGTAGCTTGCCCTTGGAACACGGGGCTTCTGGCGCTGTTCTTTGGGGCGATGTTCTATCACTCCGCGCTTGGAATTCAGGTGGTTCTTGAAGATTACGTGAGCCATGAGGGCTTAAAAATAGCTTCGCTGGTTGCCTCAAAACTCGCTCATGTCGCGCTGGCCGTAATGACCATTCTCGCCATGCTGCGCATCGCTTTCACAGGAGCTTAATTAACAATGAGCTACGAATTTGTAGAACATGAATACGACGTAGTTGTGGTGGGCGCCGGCGGCGCTGGCTTACGCGCTACGTTCGGCATGGCCCAAAAAGGTCTGTCCACCGCTTGCTTAACCAAAGTATTCCCAACCCGCAGTCACACCGTGGCCGCGCAGGGTGGTATTTCTGCGGCGCTGGGTAATATGGGTGAAGACCAGTGGCAATGGCATATGTACGATACTGTTAAGGGCTCCGACTGGCTCGGCGACCAGGACGCGATTGAGTACATGTGTCGTGAAGCTATTCCGGCGATTATTGAACTGGAGCACTACGGTGTGCCGTTCTCACGGACTGACGAAGGTAAAATCTACCAGCGTCCGTTTGGTGGAATGAGCAAAAACTTTGGTGAAGGCGGTCAGGCTGAGCGCACTTGTGCGGCAGCTGACCGTACCGGCCACGCCATACTGCATACGCTTTACACTCAGGCGCTCCGTCACCAGGCGGAATTCTTTATCGAATTCTTCGCTATCGATCTGATCATGGACGAAGAGGGTGTCTGTCGCGGCGTAATCGCGCTGGAAATGAGTACCGGCAAACTACACCGCTTCCGTGGCCATGAAACCGTTCTGGCAACCGGTGGTTTTGGTCGTGCTTACTTCTCTTGTACTTCGGCTCACACCTGCACGGGTGACGGCGGCGGTATGGTGCTACGGGCAGGCTTGCCATTGCAGGATATGGAATTTACTCAATTCCACCCAACCGGCATTTATGGCGCAGGTTGCCTGATTACTGAAGGCGCGCGCGGCGAAGGTGGTTACCTGACCAACTCCGATGGCGAACGCTTTATGGAGCGCTACGCGCCAAACGCCAAAGACCTTGCGTCACGCGACGTTGTTTCTCGTTCAATGACGATGGAAATTAACGAAGGTCGCGGCGTTGGCTCTGAGTCAGATCACATCAACTTGCACCTGCATCACCTCGGTGCTGATGTGTTGGATGAGAAGCTGCCAGGCATTTCGGAAAGCGCCAAGATTTTTGCCGGCGTCGATGTAACTAAAGAGCCAATTCCGGTGATACCAACCGTGCACTACAATATGGGCGGTATTCCGACTAATGTTTACGGCGAAGTGGTAACCATTAAAGACGGAAACCCGGATGCAGTAGTACCGGGCCTGATGGCTATTGGTGAAGCCGCTTGTGTATCAGTACACGGCGCAAACCGCTTGGGATCTAACTCACTGCTCGACCTGGTGGTATTCGGCCGGGCCGCTGCGATTCGCGCGGCTGAAATTGTTAAGCCTGGTACCTCGCATAAGACGATGCCTGAATCGGCTTCAGAGCTTGC
The DNA here is from genome assembly GCA_905479545.1 of uncultured Gammaproteobacteria bacterium. Lineage (GTDB taxonomy): Bacteria > Pseudomonadota > Gammaproteobacteria > CAJQNE01 > CAJQNE01 > CAJQNE01. The sequence continues at coordinate 3,092 of CAJQNE010000214.1, forward strand.
TCTGGATCGGCTTGATCGGGTACGCAATGCTAACGGTAACTGTGCGACTGCAGAGATTCGCCTGGAAATGCAAAAAGCCATGCAGAAGCACTGCGCGGTTTTCCGTACCGGCGACTCGATGAACGAAGGTGTGAAGAAAATCGATGCCATCAGTGGCAAGCTCGACGATTTGAAAACCACCGACCGGTCGCTCATCTGGAACACTGACCTTATGGAGTCGTTAGAGCTGGAAAACCTTATGGCGCAAGCTCAGGTTTCTATTACCTCGGCGGCGGCACGACCAGAAAGTCGCGGCGCTCACGCCCGTGATGATATGCCGGACCGTGACGACAAGGACTGGATGAAGCACACGGCATCGTGGCTGAGCGAGAAGGGCGAAGTGACGCTCGATTATCGCCCGGTTCATGCTTATACGCTGACTGACGAAATGGAATACATTAAGCCTAAAAAGCGGGTCTATTAATCGAGAGTTTTGATTAACGATTTCTGCATTGGTTTGATTTTTTAATAATTTGAGTAGAGCTGGCGTTAGCTGGCAACCAGGAGAGCAACATGGCTGAGTTTCGACTGCCGAAAAACTCCCGCTACACCGACGGTAAAAAGTGGCCTGCACCTGCCGGTGCCAAGAACACTCGCACCTTCAAAATTTATCGCTACGATCCCGATAGCGGCGAAAACCCACGCACCGATATCTACGAGTTGGATATGGATGGCTGTGGCCCGATGCTGCTGGATGCTTTGCTCAAAATTAAGAGCGAAGTGGATCCGACGTTGACGCTGCGTCGTTCTTGTCGTGAAGGTATTTGTGGCTCTTGCGCCATGAACATCAACGGCAGCAATGGCCTGGCCTGTACTGTTGGCCTCGATGAATTGAAAGGCGATATCAAAGTCTTCCCACTGCCGCATATGCCGGTAGTGAAAGACTTGGTGCCGGACCTGACCAATTTCTACGCCCAGTACGCGTCGGTACAGCCGTGGATGCAAACGGTAACCGCGCCGCCAAGCCGTGAGCGTCTGCAGAGCAAAGAAGATCGCGCCAAGCTTGATGGCCTTTACGAGTGCATTCTATGCGCCTGCTGCTCAACCAGCTGCCCAAGCTACTGGTGGAACGGTGATCGTTACCTCGGTCCGGCCGCTCTACTAGCTGCTTACCGTTGGATTGTTGATTCACGCGATGAGTACACCGGTGAACGACTGGATGAGTTGGAAGATCCTTTCAAACTCTATCGCTGCCACACCATCATGAACTGCACCAACACCTGTCCGAAGGGTTTAAACCCGGCGAAGGCAATTGCAGAAACGAAGAAGATGCTGTCGATGCGGGCGTTGTAATTAGCTTGTGCTGCAGTAACAAAAACGGCGCCTTCGGGCGCCGTTTTTTTGTTTGCCGAAAATCGTGTCACCAGCTCCCTGGCGGCCTAACACTGGGTATTGACGGCTAGACCTTGTAAGTCGAAAATTCTGTGAAGTTGATTTTATTCACTAACGTCCTTTAAATGAACTCTGTAATATTTGCTGCTTAATTTGAGCGAGATATATGAAATTGAAGAAGTTAACTGATTTAAATAAATTTTTGGCTTTGTCGTGTGTTGCTGTGTTTCTTACAGCCTGTGGCGGCGGTGGTGGTGGCAGTGCGCCAAGTGGTTTCACGCCCATAGCTGGTGGTGACACTCAGGCCACTTCCTCGGTTGCGGCAAGTTGTGTCGATTGTGCGGTTGCTAGTGTCGATGCAGCAGCGGATGGCAATTTCAGCAGCGCTGCGGTGCTCCGCATGCCAGCAACCTCGTCGGGTATTGTCGCGGTGCGGGTAACGGCTCAGGATGGTGTTGTTTATCCGATGGGTTCGGATATTACTTTCCGGTGGGGCCGCGCCAGTGGTGGTAGCTCAACCTCAGTGACGCTTATTACCTATTTAGATGGAGTTCAAACCGCAACCTATGTAGCTGATGGTGCGAGCAACCGTGAGCGTCAGCCAGCCAATAATGATGCGTTCAGCGC
>CAJQNE010000215.1 GCA_905479545.1 uncultured Gammaproteobacteria bacterium
GATGGTGGAATCTTTCAGGTAGCTGGTGACTAACTGATTCTGGTGTTGCATGGCGTCGGCCAGTCGATCCATTTCCGGCTGAATGTTGGGGTAGTCGCCACCAAGTTTGTCGCGCACCGTGCTGAAGTGTTGTCGCTGACCGCTGGCTAAGCCCGCAAACGGATGCACGGCGCGGTGTTCTGCCAGCAAGGCATCAATTCGTTCCAGTGTGGCTGTATCGGGCGCGGTGGCTAAAAACTGCCGACTACGGGCATCGAGCAGCACCCTCTGCAGGCTGGTTTCAGCGCTATAAAACGCCGTGTCGCTAAGCCATTGCCGCAAGCCTTTGCTGGTTTTGGGGGCGGTAACCAGCAGATGCTCAAGAGCGGCGATGTCGGCGTTATTTTTTACTGCCGTCGTAACCTGATTAATCAGCGGCGCTTTCGCGATATAGATGCGCTGGCTGAACAGCGCGATGAGTACCGCCGCTGCGAGCGCTAACAAAAACCCACCGCCTACCACCAACAGCGCCAGCACTTTTATACCGGGCCTTAAACTATGCGCTTCTTTAAGCAGTGCCGCTAAGGTGTCGCGTTGATTATTGCTGGTGGTAGACATTGGGCTTTCCGTAATGGGTTGGGTCTGGTTTCTTCCCCGCTCAAGAATGGCTTCAGGCGGTATTGGTCTGGCGGAACGCAAGCGATGCTATAGCCTGTGGCGGCGACATGGAAGCATTGCCGGCCTTTCCGCTGGCGACCTGGGCTAACGACATTGTTCCGACTTCCGCAACGGTTGCTATCGAAGACCCCTATCGGCGCTGGTCCGCTGAGCCGGGGTGTTCGACCATTAACCCGGTTGCACCGATGCTGCTTAGCTGAATCATGATAAATATTTACGATAAGCCAGCTGTGTTTTTAGCAACACAAGGTGTAATGTTGGTTAATTAATTGCTGAAAGATATTCGCCAATTTTGAAGTCTTAAGAATAAGCGCCTCGCTCAGCTGGTACATAAGTCGGCGGCGTAACCAATTTCACCATGCAGAAAACTTCTGTGTGGTCGCCCGGAGAATGCTATGCAATCCACCCTATTAAGCCGCAAGCTATTGGTAGCTGCTCAATCTATTATCGTCGCATCAACGCTGGGGTTAGCTGTTACCGCTTGTGGTGGCAACAGCCCGTCGAACAATGACAGTGTTGAAGGCGGGCCGGGCGGGCCCGGATCAGACACGCCGGTGACAGTGGCAGCCCGGTCTTTTGATCAAACCGTGGTGTCTACGGCTACCCGCCGCGGCGATACCACAGCGGTGAATGTAACCATGACGGTGTTCGTGCCCGAGCACCTTGAAGGCGAAACCTACCCGCTCATTTTGCACAGCCACGGCTTTGGCGGCAGCCGGGTAGGTATCGCTGAGGCGGCAAACAGCTCCACCGAACCCAGCGACCCCGATAACACCAGCAGCATATTCGGCCGTATTGATGATCAGGTCCGGCTGTTATGGGATGACGGTTACGCGGTGGTTAGCTTTGATGAGCGTGGTTTTGGCCGCGGTGACGACGGCGATGATGGCAATGACGGCTTGATTGAGGCGATGGACCCCGACTTCGAAATTCAAGATGCTATCGCCGTGCTTGATTGGGCCGAAGACAATCTGGATATAACCGAAGACGCCAATGGCAACCCGGTAGTCGGAGCTATCGGCGGCAGCTATGGTGGTGGTTACCAGCTACTTTTGGCAGCGTTCGACGACCGACTCGACGCCATTACCCCCACTGCCACCTGGTATAGCCTGCTGCGGGCGCTGGTGCCGGGCACCGTTATTAAAAAGGGCTACGGCACCGGTTTATGTACCGTCATTACTGCCGACAACGCCGAAGCCGGGCCGCGCACTACCTCAGCCTGTCAGCAAGCAAGTACCCAGATGAGCACCCGTTATCAGGAAGATATTCTGGTCGATAACGCCGAAGTCACCGAGCTGTTTGAAGGCCACGGCATGAACCGGATTCAGCAGCGCCACGAAGACAGTAGCGATAGCTTTACCATGCGGCCGGTTGACACACTGCTGATTCAGGGTAACCGGGATATTCTGTTTGATCTGAATCAATCTATCGACAACTACAACTTCCTCAGCGGGATCGGCGGCGATGTACGGATGATGACGATTGAAAGCGGTCACTCGCTCCGCCAAACCCGAATGCTCGGTGGTTCGCAGGGCGTGCTTGGCCCGAGTACCTGCGGCCCGCTCGATAGCCCCGCGAGTATCCGTGCCTGGTTCGATTTAAAGCTGCGTGGTAATGCCGCGGCAAGCTCGCTGATTCCGGCTGAAATCTGTTTGTCACTCAACGATACCCAGAGCATTAACCTCAACGCCTTGCCGGATGCCACCGCCGCCGCATTTGACGACTATGAACTAACCGTTCCGGGCACGGCGATAACCGCAGCGCAAAACAACACCCAAAGTGAAGGTGGCGGTACGTTTATCCCGCTGAGCACGGCTATCGGCACCGCGGTAAACGTTATCGCCGGGCAACCCATTGCTGAGCTAACTGTTAGCGACAGCAACGCCGCGGGCGCGGCCAATGGCGGCACTACGGTATTTGTCGGGATTGGTATTCGCCGCAGCGGCACAGTGTTCTTAGTTGAGCAGCAAGTGCTACCGATTCGCTCGGTAGATACCCGCAGTGGCGCCACACCGGAGCCGATTGAGCTCATCGGGGTTTCTGAACTACTGCAGGAAAATGATGAGGTAGGTTTGCTGTTATATGGAAGTTTCGACCAGTTTGAAGCAGGCACTGGCACCCCTACTAATTACAACGCCAATAATAATGTGACCGTTTCGGGTACCGTGCGGTTGCCGATATTTAACGCCACGGTGAATACCCGCCAGTAACTCTGCTTATATTGCTGGCAGCGCTGCTAATCCCGCGTCGCTGCAATATCGGTCGCCAACCGAAATATAAACTTTGTGCGCCAATTGGCGGCCTGACTAGCACTCGGCCGCCAACACCCTGATAATGCGACGCTTCGATAGTTATCAACGCCCACAATGGCTGATCAAGCAACCCCGTTATCTATAGTAATTCTCGCCGCTGGTAAAGGCAGCCGCATGCGCTCGCGCTTGCCAAAAGTGCTGCAGCCACTCGGTGGCCAGCCGTTGTTACAGCATGTGCTTGAAGCCTGCGATGCGCTCGGCAGTGACGACGTTCATGTTGTTTATGGCCACGGCGGCGAAGCGGTACAAGCGGCGTTTGCCGATCGCAATCTGACCTGGGCGCTACAAGCTGATCAGCTCGGTACCGGCCACGCCGTGCAGCAAGCCATGCCCGGTATTGATGACGGCACGACTACGCTTATCCTCTATGGTGACGTGCCACTGGTAACGTCGGCAACGCTGGAAAAGCTCGCCGCAGCGGCAACCGCTGGCCCGGCGGTACTCACGGTAATGCTCGACGACCCCACCGGCTATGGCCGCATTACCCGCGATACAGTCGGTAATGTGACCGGCATCGTTGAGCAGAAAGACGCCTCCGAACAACAGCGGGCTATTCAGGAAATTAACACCGGGCTGATCGCCGCAAATGCCGGGCAATTAAAAAGCTGGCTTGGCCGCTTGAGCAACGACAACTCGCAGGGCGAGTATTACCTCACCGATATTATCGCCATGGCGGTAGCCGACGGTCTGACCGTTACCGCGGTGCAAGGCGACGATGCTGCTGAAGTAGAAGGCATCAATAACCGTCGGCAGCTCGCGACCGCCGAGCGCAATCTGCAAATCCGCCGGGTAAACGCCCTGCTGGACGCCGGTGTCACGGTTATCGACCCCGCCCGGCTCGATATACGCGGCGAGGTAACGGTTGGTCAGGATGTACTGATCGATGTCGGCGTCATACTGACCGGCAATATCAATCTCGGCGATGGTGCGCAAATTGGCGCGTACTCGATATTAACCAACGCCTCAGTCGGCGCTGAAACCGTGGTAAAACCGCATAGCGTATTTGAAGACTGCACTGTTGGTAGCGGCTGCACCATCGGGCCTTTCGCCCGGTTGCGTCCCGGCGCGGCGCTGGCTAACGAAGTGCATATCGGTAACTTTGTCGAAATCAAAAAAACCCAAATCGCTGACGGCAGTAAAGTGAACCACCTGGCTTACGTTGGCGACGCTGTAATTGGCAGCGGCGTGAACGTCGGTGCCGGAGTTATCACCTGTAACTACGACGGTGCCAATAAGCACCAAACGGTTATTGAAGACGGTGCCTTTATCGGCAGCGATGCCCAGCTGGTCGCGCCGGTTACGGTTGGCAAAAATGCCACGGTCGGTGCCGGTGCAACCATTACTAAAGACGTACCCGCTGACTCACTGGCTGTCAGCCGGGTAAGACAAAAACATATCGACGGCTGGCAAAGGCCGGTTAAAAACAGCGGATAATGACTCGGCTGGCGCAATGTCAGCGATGTCTGAACTCCGCAGCCCCACCCCGTCCTTACAACCTGGTAAAAGAGAACAACATGTGTGGAATTGTTGGCGCAGTAGCCGAACGTGATGTAGCCGCGATATTGCTGGAAGGCTTACGCCGCCTTGAATACCGTGGTTACGATTCAGCCGGTGCCGCGGTTATTAACACCGCTGGCGAGCTGCATCGCCGCCGTCGTGTGGGCAAGGTGCAGGAACTGGCCGATGCCGTTACTGCCGAGCCACTGCCCGGTCATATCGGTATTGCTCATACTCGCTGGGCTACCCACGGTGTGCCCTCGGAAGCGAATGCGCACCCACACCAGTCAGACCGCGTGGCTGTTGTGCACAACGGCATTATCGAAAACCACGAGCCGCTGCGTCGCGAACTGCAGGAGCAGGGCTACAGCTTCACCTCGGAAACTGATACCGAAGTGGTGGCCCACCTTACCCATAGCTACCTCACCGCCGGCCAGCCGCTAGAGCAGGCAGTGCGGTCAGTTATCGACCGGCTTGAGGGCGCTTATGCCTTGGCGGTTATTGACCGCAATGACCCCGAAGTATTATTTACCGCCCGGAAAGGCAGCCCGCTGGTGATTGGCGTCGGTATTGGCGAGCACTTTGTGGCTTCCGATGTTGCTGCTTTGCTGCCGGTTACCCGGGAGTTTATCTTCCTCGAAGAAGGCGACTTTGCTCTGGTACGGCGCGACTCGCTGGAAATTTTTGACGAAGCGGGCAAGTCAGTAAGCCGGCCGCAGAGCACCAGCGAACTTACCGCTAATGCCACATCGCGCGGTGAATACCGGCACTTTATGCTCAAGGAAATTCACGAGCAGCCTGCCGTTATTGCCGAAACGCTGGAAGGCCGGATTAGTGACAACAAAGTGCTTGAGCAATCGTTCGGGCCAAAAGCGACCGAGTTGTTTGCCCAGGTAGAAAACGTTCACATTATTGCCTGTGGCACCAGCTACCACTCGGGCATGGTCGCTCGCTACTGGATTGAAAGCCTGGCCAAAGTGCCTTGCATGGTCGAAATAGCCAGTGAATTCCGCTACCGCTCGCCTGTTGTGCCGAAAAACACCCTATTTGTCACCATCTCGCAAAGCGGCGAAACGGCAGACACGCTGGCCGCCCTGCGTGAAAGCAAACGGCTCGGTTACCTTGGTTCTCTGGCCATTTGTAACGTGCCTGAATCGTCACTGGTTCGCGAATCCGACACGGTGTTGATGACCCGGGCCGGCCCGGAAATTGGCGTTGCGTCAACCAAAGCGTTTACCACTCAGTTGGTTACGCTGGCACTGTTCGCTATTACCTTAGGCCGTAAGAAGGGCCTCAACGCCGAACAAGAAGCTGACTATGTGCAGCAGCTGCGATCGCTGCCGCGGGCTATTGAAGACGTACTCAAACAAGAAGCTGATATTGAGAAGCTATCGGAGGCCTTTGCCGATAAGCACCACGCGCTATTCCTTGGCCGGGGAGCTATGTTCCCGATTGCTCTGGAAGGGGCTTTGAAGCTGAAGGAAATTAGCTACATCCACGCCGAAGCCTATGCTGCCGGTGAGCTTAAGCACGGCCCGCTGGCGCTGGTGGACGACGATATGCCGGTAGTGTCCGTGGCACCGAATGACTCGCTACTGGAAAAGCTCAAATCGAACCTTGAAGAAGTCCGGGCTCGTGGCGGTAAGTTGTTTGTCTTTGCCGATGGTGCTGCGGGAATGAAAAATATCGACGGTATGACGGTACTGCCGGTGCCCGCTGCCGGCGAAATTGCAGCGCCGATTATCTATATCGTGCCGCTGCAATTGCTCAGCTATCACGTCGCTGTGTTAAAAGGCACCGATGTTGATCAGCCGCGGAATCTGGCTAAGTCCGTTACGGTCGAGTAACCGTTCGGGGCTTGTTGTTTTAACCGGTGAGCTGGCGTTGCGGGCAGTGGAAAAGCGGATTGAATTAGCTGTTGTACCTTAAGTTTTTTAACGCGATATTTCGATTTGCCGTTAACCGTGGCTATATTTTACATATTCATCACAATATATATGCCACTTATCCCTAATATAATTGACCATGGTCGTGAGCAAATTAAAATAACCAGCCTACTTTAAATGGTGGAGCTCGCGGTTATGCTCTTTGTCTCAAATTCAGGCTTAAAAACAACCACAGTACCCACTCTGCAGCCGTGCAGTGCCTGTGAGCATAGTGAGTTGCAATTCACCGCGTTTGACGCAGGCTGGCAAGTGGTCTGCACCCGCTGCAAAAACTGGGCATCATTAAGTTGGAGCAATGATGTCGGCACGGCATTCCATGAGGCGGCCAATAGTTGGAACAAACAACAAGCGCTGCGATTCTGATTGAAGAGGCTGTTGTTAAAGCTGGCTTTTACTATATAACCGTTCAGGCCGAAGGGTTTAACGGCTGAAAAAGATTGTTGCAGCAGCCTCCGAAGGTCATCTTACGGCAGTAAAACCAGCATCTATTTAACAGTTTTGGTGGCAAATACAGCCGCTAAACCGCTGTGAGCACTCCTTGTTGAGAACCTTCCCCTGCAAAATGTGAGCCGGGTGATAATGATGCCTTAAAGAGACTGCTATATTTTAGTACGCACTGCGGCGTTCTTTAGTCCGCAGTTTGGCTGGGTTGGTCTTATTTCCCGTATTTTTGGCACTTCATGCCAATAAGGAAGGGTTTTATTTACTTACTTAATGGTCAGTTTGTGCGGATTGTTCCGCAGAGAATAATTCGTTCATAGCTTAAGAACCCCCTCTTTCCTACCGGTTATCGGCGACAAATAGCCGCTAGCTCAGAAATGCGACTTGTCATAACGCATATAACATAACGTTCACCTCAGTTACTTCCAGCTATTCTGCTGCGAAGTTGTTGAGGCACAAGTTATGAACAAGATCATCAGCGAGTACGGCCATCATGCTGGGTCAAAGGCCACTTCAAAATTCAAGCCATTCGGTGCTTGTTTTGCCATTCTAAGCGCCGCAGCGCTGGCGTTACCAGTAGCGGCGCAAACCGATTGCTCTGACCGTGGCGGTCAGGC
>CAJQNE010000216.1 GCA_905479545.1 uncultured Gammaproteobacteria bacterium
ACGCACGTCCGGCAGCCGCTCCCGAAACAAACAAGAGCTTTGAATCGTTGCAACACTTGCGAGCCGAAATCAGTCGCGCTGTAGTCGGCCAACACGATGTCATCGATCAGGTTCTGGCCTGCTTATTAGCCGGCGGCCATGTGCTATTGGAAGGCGTTCCCGGTTTGGGCAAAACCCTGTTGGTAAGGGCATTAGCAAAAACACTCGACGGTGATTTTTCCCGCTGCCAGTTCACGCCCGATTTAATGCCTAGCGACATTACCGGCCACGCCATGTTCGACAGCGAGGCAGCCGATGCGGACGCGGACGGCTTCCGTATTCGCAAAGGCCCGGTATTCTGCAATTTCCTGCTGGCCGACGAAATAAACCGCGCCCCGGCAAAAACCCAGGCAGCACTGTTAGAAGTAATGCAGGAACGCCAGGTCACCATCGAAGGCACAGCCCACAAACTGGCCGCGCCGTTTATGGTGCTTGCGACACAAAACCCCATTGAGCTGGAAGGCACCTACCCCTTGCCCGAAGCCCAGCTAGACCGCTTCTTACTCAACGTTCGAATCGACTACCCACTCGCTGACAACGAAGAAAAACTTGTCCGCCAGGTAGCCGACGGCGCGCTCGGTGACTCCTTGCCGGTAGAACACCTGAACGTGGTGTTGAGCAACGACCAGCTCACAAGCCTGCAACAAGCGACTGCAAACCTGCGGCTCGACGACGCGGTGCTGCAATACGCCGTGAGCATCGTTCGTAAAACCCGCCAATGGCCCGGCCTGCGAGTTGGTGCCGGCCCTCGCGGCAGCATTGGCTTGGTCCGTGCTGCACGGGCCTGGGCCATGCTGGCGGGTCGCGATTTTGTGATACCCGATGACGTGAAATCTGCCGCGCTGCCGGTGTTACGCCACCGCCTGCAACTCACCCCCGAACTCGAAATGGATGGCACTAGCACCGACCTCGTGCTGCAGCAAATTATCGATGCTACCGAAGCACCCCGGCAGTAGCTGATTTTGCAACCGTGTTACTTATGCTGGTAAGCCACTAACAATGCGCCCTACGCTTTTACTCGTCGGCCTGATAATAGCTTACGCCCTGCTCGGTATTCCGCTATTTTGGAATAGCGGCTGGTGGACGGTGTGGCTGGCAATGGGCGGCGTACTGCAAATTCTCAGCTTGCACGACCTCAGCACCGCTCGCCGCGAGCGCGGCCAACTCAACGGCAACCGATTTATTAACAGCGCCCTGCCGGTCGGCGTATGGACACAAGTTTCGTTAAAACTGCACAACCTAACCAATCGCTCACTACGGATAGAATTAGTCGATCACACACCCACTGCCAGCCAACAACGACTACTGCCACACAGTGACAATATCGCAGCACTCGAAAAGCTGGAACTGAATTACCGGCTGCGACCCGGCCAACGAGGTGACCTGCAACTCGGCAAGCTACAAGTGCTGGTCGATTCGCCGCTGCGCCTCTGGCAAATCAACCACTGGCTCGCCACTCCCCAAACCGTTCGGGTTTATCCCAACTTCGCACTCGTATCGCAATACAGCCTACTCGCGGGTGACAACCAACTCGGCCAGCTAGGCATCCGCCAAAAACAACGCCGTGGCGAAGGCCAGGAATTCCACCAACTCCGCGACTACCGCGAAGGCGACAGTCTGCGACAAATCGACTGGAAAGCTACCTCGCGTCTGCAACGGCCCATCGCCCGCGAGTATCAGGACGAACGCGACCAGCAAGTGATTTTCCTACTCGACTGCGGCCGCCGTATGCGGGCCCAGGACGGCGAACTCAGCCACTTCGACCACTGCCTCAACGCCATGCTATTACTGGCCCACGTTGCCCTCCGCCAAGGCGACGCCGTTGGTGTGCAAACCTTCGGCAACAAAGAATCCGAAGAACGTGCGCTACCGCTGCAAAAAGGCGGCGGCGTGCTGAACCTGCTGCTGGAAAACCTCTACGATCTGCAACCAAGCCTCACCGCCGCCGACTTCACTGCCGCCGCCGAACAAGTCATCACCCGCTTCCGCAAGCGGGCATTAGTCGTCATCATCACCAACGCCCGCGACGAAGACAGCGCCGAACTACAAGCCGCCCTCCGCCTGCTACAAAAGCGCCACCTGGTCATGCTCGCCAACCTCCGCGAACAAGCCCTCGACGACGCCATCGCTGCCCCTATGGACAGCTTCGACCAAGCCCTGCTGGCCGCCAGCACCTGGCACTATTTGCAGCAACGCGAGCACGCTCAACAGCAATTGGAGGGTAGTGGCGCGGAAGTGTTGAATGTGACGCCAGTGGAATTGCCGATTGCGATGGTGAATCGGTATTTGAGTATTAAGCGGAGTGGGCGGTTGTGATGGGATTGAGAAGTTTGGCGGGAAAGTAATTAGCAACTACTATGCGGACTGATAACAGAATCGAGCGCTACAACTCCAAAACAAGAGAATCCAATGAATACCAATAAACTCATCGTAATAATCACCGCTGCTGTTTTTGCGATCTTCGGGCTGGCGTTTATCGCACTGCCCGAACTGCTGTCGCAGACAATTACCGGCGCAGTGCCAACGACCACATCGGGCTTGATTGATATGCGGGCTACTTACGGTGGGATGTCTCTGGCGGTAGGATTATTGCTGTTCCTTCTCAGCCGTTCAGACGTTCGCCTGGGCTTGGTCGCCGTGCTGCTGTTAATGCTAAGCATGGCCGGTGGCCGAACCTACGGCATTCTGGCAGATGGAGCGCCGAACATTATGATGGTACTTTTTCTGGCATTAGAGCTTGCTGTGGCAACGGTCGCTGGCGTCTTGTTAGCCCGCGAGCCAAAGGCCAAAACCTAACAGCAAGATAAAGCTCGTCTGCAAGCGGAAACGCCAAACTCCGGCTATTTGCCCTGTTAGCCCTGAAAACTGTGAGCCTGAAGTCGCTTAGAAGTTTTCTGCTGTGTTTGCAGCACAGCTGTGAGTTATGCTCATTGCGAACGTTGCACTGCACATGAGCAACATCTGAAGAGTAGAACGGCATGAGTAAGCAAGCGGACAAAAGCGAACAAGCCCGAACCGGCACTCGATGGACCTTAATGCTCACCCTCCTCAGTATTACGCTGATGCTGGTGTATATCATCAATACCCAGCAGGATCGCCAACGGCTAGAGCGTGAACTGCAGGAACGCAATGACGCTAAGCTAGTGCTGGCCAACCAACTGACCCAAAGCACCGCGGAACTCACCACCCTCACCGACCAGCTAGCCCAAAGCGCGGCTGACGTCGCCGCGCTGACCACTCAACTCGAACGACAAAACTCCACCCGGCCCGGGCGCTTTCCGGTAGCAGGGTTCTACCAAACCGGCCAGACCTCATGGTACGGCGGCAAATTCCACGGTCGACAGACAGCCAGCGGCGAAGTATTCGATAAGCACGCCTTTACCGCAGCCCACCGCCTGTTACCGCTAGGTTCCTATGCCCGCGTCACTCACCTCGGCAACGGCCGCAGCGTAGTACTCCGCATTAACGATCGCGGCCCCTACTCCGGCAAGCGCGTACTCGATGTTTCTGAGGAAGCCGCCCAAAGTTTAGGGTTTAAAGATAAAGGCTTAGCGAATGTAGAAATTGTCGGCGTGCCAGAGCAAGCCTGGGCGCGATTTATCAATAGCGCTGACAAGTACTGAGTTCGGCCGAACAGCCGACTCATTAACGAACCGTTAATCCAATTATTGACCCTAAAGGCTGTCTATCCGCCTCAATAAAGTCGGCCGGATAGCATTATCCAAGCGCCCCCGACACGTTCACCCTGATGCTGAGCAAGTCGCCGCACCGAAGGAGCCTACGCACCGCAAAAAAATGCTTGGTACCCCAAAAAGATAACGCAACAAATATGAACTAACAGGGTTGGGAATAACTGTCGTTGCGAGCGTAGCGCGGCAATCTCCAAGCTCAAAGGTCGTGAAATCGCCGCGCTACGCTCCCGATGACCGAGCTTATTTGGTTCGATGGCACCGCTGAAATTTGCAGTTTAGAGGGGCTTAACTAAGAAATACTTTGATCAGAACCAAACGATGCAACCTGGCGAATTTGCGGAAACCTTTCCCACCATTTGCACAGTTTCGGCACAACCGCCGCCTACCCTTTGCCTCTCACATAGATGGGGCAAACCAATGCAAAACCCGAATTCTCCACCCGCCGGTAAAACGGTAGCAAAACACGGTAAACGCTGGCTGGTACTAGCCTTACTGCTACCCGCTTCGCTGGTTCTGGCAACCGGTTTTCTGCCGGCAAACGCGGCAGAACCCGCGGTAACCATTCCCTGGCAGGAGTTTCAGCAACTCTACGCCGCCCAACAAAAAACCGTCGAACAACCCCAAGTCACTGCTCGCTACAGCATCCAACGAGCGGCCTATAGCTTTACGCCAGCCGACAATCAGCTAACGGGCAGCGTAAGCATCAGTGGTGAGTGGCTGGCCGGAGAGCCAGAACCCATTCCACTGTTTTCGAGTGAACTGGCCATCACGGATATCCAAAAAATTGACGGCGGCGCACTGGTAAGCACAGCAGCCGGCTACCAATTATTGGCGAATGGCCAACTGCCATTTTCGCTGGAACTGGAAGTAGCCATAAGCGCCGCTAACGGCGGCAAGTACGCCCTCGCTATTCCACCCGCACTGAGTAACCGGCTGAGCATCGCCAACACAAGCAATAGCACTCGTGATGCAGTCGCATACGGCGACGGGCTCATTCCGTTAGGCGATGGCGAGTTCACTTTTGCTAGCCGACAACAGCTGCAATTTACCGTCGCTAAGCCACTCCCGGCACCGCCACTGTCGATTGACATGGTAAGCCAATTCACCCTGGCTTCAAGTCGCTTGCAACAACAGCTATGGCTAATGAGTGATGCCACTCAACGCGATGTAACCCTGAAATTCGACAGCAAGCTAACCTGGTTACGAAGCCCTGCCGGCCAGTTGCAAAAAGCCGGCGAGATAACGTTAGAGCGGCTACCGGCTGGCAAACCGGTATTACTGCGGTTTGAAAAACCATGGCGGGCAGAGCCGATTCTGTTGCCGACCATTACCGACAACCGCGGCGAACAAGGTTTGTATACCATCAACTCGCCACTGTCCGGACAGTTAGTCGCTGCTGACAGCTCAAATCACACGCTAGCTACTGTGCCCGTCGCATTGAAAACCACTCTGCCCGGCGTCAGCCGATTGCAGCAAACCCGACAGAAATCACTATCACTACAATTCCAGCCCTACACCGCCGTTGAGCAACCACCCCTGATTGTCGACAACGTCAGTTTCTATAGTAGTTACGCCAACGACGGCCGCCAACTTTCAACCCTGCGACTCACCGTTCCCGCTGGTTACGGCAAGCAGCTAAGCATTCCACCGGTCGCTGACGCTGAGGTTTGGTCGCTCGCCGTTAACGGCCATAACAAGCCGCTGTATAAAAACAGCGAAAGCGGCTGGGTAGTGCCGTTAAGCGGCGGGGGCGATGCGTTAATTGAACTCACCTGGATCCAACAACGCCCGCAGCTCGGCTTGCAAGGTGAGCTGCCGCTGAATATTCCACCATTAGGTTTGGCAGCCCGCTCCTTATCCGTAGTACTGGCACTGCCACCACGGCTAGAGCTGCTATCAATGGAAAGCGATTTATCACCCGCCGCCGCCAACGCCGTGCCACGCAGCGTGCCGCTGCATGGCAAACCACGTTTCTTCAGCCGCCCGTTCTATCGCGGCGAAGCCATAACCGCAGCGCTGTATTACCGAGAACCCGTTGAGCGATCCGGCCAATCACCCATTGCAACTTCCCGCATCACACCGCCAAGGGCATCCCGCTATGACGACGCCGTTGAAGCGGCGACCGAAATTGCCAGCGACATTGGCGAAGAAGTTCATGACAGCAATAGCTGGATCATCCAGCAGGAAGCCAAACAATGACCCATCAACACTCACACTACGCCGCCCCCAAAACCGTTCAGGCTGAGCTCGTCGAAGCCCCGCAAAAATCCACCACCAGCAATAGCCGCTGGGTTATCGAACAGGGAGCAACGTAATGACTAACCAAGACACACAGCCCACCGACCCGAATGCTGAAAATTTGGTTCAAGCGCCAACGACTCAAAACGAAGGCGGCCAAAGCACTATGCTATCCGCCAAACGAATTTTCGCCCTCGCCTGCATTTTTCTGGTCGCAACCGCTGGCTGGTTTATGCTCGGCGCAGCCTCAGCTGAACGCAACCACCGACAAAGCTATACGCTAGGTCATAGCGTCACCCAGCTATGGGGCGGACCGATGGCCCAGTCGGCACCGCAATTCAGCACCGCCGTACCAGGAAGCAACGCCCGCCGCACCGTGCTGCCAATTAGTAGCACCGTTGCAGCCGATTTACAGCTGGAACACCGACGTAAAGGGCTTATCTGGTACCCCACCTACTCGGTGAAGTTCAGCGGCGAATACTGCCTGCAAAATAGCTACCCCACCGCCCAAACGGTAAGGCTGTTTTTTCCACTACCGAATGGCGACGCCACCTACGACGACGTAACCGCAATACTCGGGAAAAAGTCGCTGGCCATTCAGCAAGGCACGCAGACCGGCGTTTACGAACTAGCTCAACTAAAAGCCGGCGAAACCCAACGCCTGAACGTCGCCTACAAAAGCCGCGGCATGCAACGCTGGCAGTATCAACCCACCGGCAGCGAGCGACGAGTGAAAAACCTCGATGTGATAGTCACCACAAATTTTGCCAACATCGACTTCATAGCAAACAGCCTGTCGCCCATGAGCAAAGAAACCAACGAAAGCGGCAGTGAAAATAGCGGTGGCAAGAAACTCCACTGGCAAGCAAGCGACCTACTCACCAGCCAACCCATCGGCGTAATAATGCCCGACCGGATAAACCCAGGCCCACTCACCACCCGAGTCAGCTTCTTCGCCCCGGTCGGCCTGCTGTTTTTCTTTGTACTCGTCACCGCCCTCGGCCTACTGCACAAAGTCGCCATTCACCCCATGCACTACCTATTCGTCGCCGGCGGCTTCTTCGCCTTCCACCTGCTATTCGCCTACCTGGTAGACGTAGTAAACGTACACCTAGCATTCCTGATCGCCGCTGCAGTCGCGGTCGGACTGGTGAACAGCTACCTGCGAGCCGCACTCGGCCAACAATGGCCCTGGAAAATAGCCGCCGCCGGATTGCTATTTTATCTAGTGCTGTTTTCCTACAGCTTTTTCCTCAACGGCATAACCGGCCTGGCAATAACGATTGGCTCCGTAGTAACGCTAGCCGTGCTCATGCGGTTAACTGCCCAGTTGGACTGGAGCACGGTGTTTGGTCGCTCTGCTAAACACTCGTAATTTATCGCACCCTAAACGCCGCTGGAATGTGACGAAAGTCACGCTCCAGCGGAGTAAAATAATCAACCAAAAGCGCAAAATTAAATAGTACTGAAATTAACGCGAAAAATTGAACGCTCGTTAATTACAGTCGGCTATCGAGCTTAGATCGACACTGAAAATTCAACTATTCCTAACATATAAGTTGACCTAACCTTACCCACAAGCCACTAATTCATATGACAATTATCAACCTAAGCCTTGAAAAACACCGCCCCATAAATATTCTCATAGTTGCTTGTAAAGCGCTCCAAACACTGGGGTTTTCCGTGAGCGATAATTCCCAAAAAATAATCTAGCGCTGGTAAATTTTACATTCAGGCGTATCAATTGTTCTTAAGTATCGAGGAAAGATAGAACTCAAAGAAGCTCATCTAATACGGATAAATCGACACAAAAAGAAACGAAAAATAAGGAAAGCGTTTCATGGGGATTTACCAACTCAACCAAAGCCGCAGCTCTGCCGCGATCGAAAGCCATAGCTCGATATTGCCCACAGGCAAATCGACGATCAGGCCCATGCCAACTCTCTGGCCGCACCTCATCAGCATACCACTCACAAGTTATAACCCATTTGGGGGATGCGGTGCTGGCAGTCGCCAGTTATCGTTTTGGAATCAGAAAACGCTGCTACGCAGACAGTCAATTAATTTTACTCTATCCCTAATTTTTTCCAGTTTGTTGAGGTTAACCGGGGTGAGGTGGTTCACAAAAAGGAGCTTTATCGCGGTTAGAAAACTCCTATCCGAAGCACTGAAAAGATAACTATGTAATTCAGGAGAACGGCAATGCTCAGACCAAGAGCATCACGATCAAAGCAGAAAAAAGATATGGCCAAACTGGTCGGCGTAACCGACAGTCGCGAAGCTTTTGGCTGGGTTGCTCGGACCTTTGACCGTAAGAATATAGTAATTGAAGGTGACTCCTGGGTCGCTTACCCGAGGCAGTGGTTAATCGCTGGCCCTAACTCAAATATATCCGACTGGATCATTAAATTCGCCGATAGCGCCGATACCAATATCCTGTGCTTAGGCTCCAACGGCGACACCGCTGAAGAAATGCTGCAAGGCACTCAGCTAAACGTGATGACATCACTACTCAAAACACACGGTGAGCATATTGACGTCTTACTGTTTTCGGGCGGTGGTAATGATGTAGTCGGAAAATATGACCTCCCCCCGCTGCTCAATGATTACGAGGCTGGCTTTACAGCCGAGCAATGCATTAAAACCGCAGAGTTCTCAGAAAAAGTCCAGAAAATCAGGGGTAGCTACGAGATTTTAATTGGTCTCCGCGACCTGCACGCCCCTAACTGCAAAATCCTCACCCACACTTACGACATAGCCAAACCAACCGGCATCGGAGCGATGTTCCTCTGGGGTGTGACAGTAACCGGTCCCTGGATAAAGCCATACCTCGACGAAAAAGGCATCCCCGCCGAATTACATTTGCCATTAGTGAAAATTTTGCTCGGCCGTTTTCGCGAGCTAGCCTTAGAGCTCGCGACCCAAAACAACAACTTCGTTGTAGTGGATACACAAGGAACGCTTGACCCTAATAGTCGAACTGATTGGTTGAATGAGATTCATCCGACCAGTAAGGGGTTTAAGCGTATCGCAGAAAAAATATATTCGAACTTATGATAGTAACTTTCGCTCAATTTACGGTACTAACAGAACGCAATTTTAACGCTACAAGGGAGCTCCAGACATACCCCACACAGACTAAAATTAGCCAAAAATTAAACACTTACCCGTTGGCCTGCTGATAATTAAATTGACTGTTATATTCAAACAAGGAGATAGAAATGGCGCGTTTGATTCTTGGACATACAACAGATAAAAGTATAAAAATATGGTGCAGGGGTAGCACGCGCTGGCCCGTCGCTTTCATAGATGTTCTAGATAGTGCCGATCGACGAACATCACCAACAAAAGTGATAGAGCTCAATCCCGTCGAATTCTGGACGGACGTCGTGAACTGGGACGGACTAAGTCCGGATCGTCCGTATCGGGTGAAGGTGGCATTTGGCAAAGACTCGACCGCAACTGGATCTGAACGTATACGCGACGCATACACTGAGGGCCGCTTCAGAACTTTTCCAGTCGAAACGTCTCAAGCAAGCTTCACTTTCTTACTTGGATCCTGCAATTTGCACTCATTAGGAATAATTAAAAACCCGGACAAGCCATGGTCACGTATATCAGAAGTTGCAGCGGCTAAAGACGCTCGTTTCATGATTCATTGCGGGGATCAAATATACGCCGACATTCCTTTACCACCTAGAGCCGATCCATCTCACTATAGAAAGAAATACCTAGATGCATGGGATGACTGTAGGCCAGCCCGTGCTTTCCTTACCCAAACTTCCCAGTACATGATTCTTGATGATCATGAGATCACGAACAACTTTGATCAAGACATGTCCCTGGGGTCCGAAGATCATATTGCTAGGCGCAACGCGGCTATGAAAGCTTATTGGGAGTTTCAACACAAACATAACCCTGATACCTCTAGCCCGAACGAACCACGCCGCTATTATTATTCGTTCTCATGTGGTCGGGCGCAGTTTTTCGTTTTGGACACGCGATTTCGAAGGTCATCAGAGAATGGTCAGATGATTGACTTAAGGCAACTGGAAACGCTAAAAGCATGGCTCTCGAAACATAAGGATGAGCTGAAATTTATAGTGACAAGCGTTCCATTCGTTGGCCAGGTGAAACGCCCGGATAATGACAAGTGGTGTTCTACGTGCTTTTCCAAACAACGTGAAGATCTGTTTGACTTTCTACATCAAAATGAAATTTCTAAGACAGTTTTTTTGACCGGAGACATGCACACTAGCTACCACGCTACTGCGAAGGTTAGCGACGGCAATCATTCAGTCACCGTTCACGAGCTGATGTCCAGCCCAA
Organism: uncultured Gammaproteobacteria bacterium; assembly: GCA_905479545.1. Taxonomy (GTDB): domain Bacteria; phylum Pseudomonadota; class Gammaproteobacteria; order CAJQNE01; family CAJQNE01; genus CAJQNE01. Next base: position 10,299 of record CAJQNE010000216.1, read on the forward strand.
TAAATCAATTTACACCTGACACCGATATCGAGGAGTGCTATGTGCAAAACCACCCACTCTCTACATCGAATAACTTAAGAGTACTCTGCAAAATCACGCCAAAAAGTTTCTATGGTGATCATTCAAACATAATGGCGATTTCGGTCAAACCAAACCGCGTCGCCTATCAAGTGTTCCGAACCACGAAGTCAGGTGGTGCAAAAATTTCTCGATCTTTTCAGCCGTAACTCTTTACTGCTGAAAAGAAATATATTGCAAGGATATAGGAGTTTTTTTGTATTCCAAATGGATTGGGACCGGAACCGAACGCCACTTTGCAAGGTAATAACAACCTGAAAAGCTTTGCGCCCAGAAGCATGATAATCACTTTAAGGCTTTTGTAATAGAAACTCGATAGTTAGGAATTCACCAATGGCCAAGAACATCATCATTTGCTCCGACGGCACAGGCAACACGGCGAACAAGGGCCGTGGTACTAACGTGTTCAAGTTGTATGAGGCGCTGGATTTATCGAGCCAACGACTGGATAGTGGCAAGACTACACAGCTGGCGTTTTATGATGACGGCGTAGGGACCGAACCTGGCCGCTGGAAGCGGTTATTGGGTGGTATTTTCGGCACAGGTTTGTCACGAAATATCCGTGAAATGTACTGCGAACTTTGTCGCGTTTATGAGCAGGGGGATCAAATTTACCTGTTTGGGTTTAGTCGTGGTGCGTTCACTGTTCGCACGCTGGCAGGCGTAATCATTGAACACGGCATCGTGCCCAGGAGCGACTGGAAAACGGATAAAGAACTCGAAAATATCAGCCGTAGCATCTGGCGCTCCCATCGACACCAATACGACTCCTATTTGGGCTGTTTCTTCCGTAAGTTTAGTGACCCGATGCTAAAAATCGAAGAGGTCCAAGAAAAATACCACCTCGACACCCCAAGTACTAAAAGTATAACCACCGAACGACCCACCATAAGGATGGTTGGTGTTTGGGACACCGTTGCAGCATATGGTTTTCCGGTCGATTGGATCGCTGATGCGGTTAACAAATATATTTACCGGTTTAGCTTTACAGACCAGAAACTTAGCGAACATGTACACAAAGGTTGCCAGGCTCTCGCCATCGATGATGAACGGCATACCTTCCACCCAACCCTATGGGAGCATGATGAAACACGCAGCGAAGACAAACGTATTGAGCAGGTATGGTTTGCGGGCGTTCATTCCAATGTGGGTGGCGGCTACGTCAAGCAGGGATTATCGCTCGTCACGTTAAATTGGATGGTTACCAGAGCTGAGGAACAGGGCTTGCGTTTCCACCAAAGCATGCGTGACAACTTCCGTAAATGTGCCAACGTAAACGGTACCCTTTATGATTCTCGTGCCGGTTTGGGGCGGTTTTACCGGTATACGCCACGCGACATTCAGCGCTTATGCTCTACCTTCAGACGCGAGGAGATACGCGACTGTTCAAAATCATAAACACAGAAGGACTGCGTCGACTCGACTTCGGAAAACATACAAGCCGTACCTATCGAAATTCATGACAGCGTATTTGAGCGTCTTCAATGGGGCACAAGGGGCTACTCTCCCGGAGCTCTTCCGGAGAAGTTCACCATTGTAAGAACTGAACGGAAAGCCGATGAAGACCGGGAAGCGGCAATTGAAGCTTTGGCTCGCCGATATAACGAGGGCATCACTAAAACACCAACGGCATTCTCAGACGTAGCTGGCTCAATAAGACAACGTAGCTACTGGAGTTACCGAATAATGCATATTTTCGCATTTTCGGCCTTTATGTCAGCCATATTGTTTATAAGCTATTTTTACTTTCACACCTCTGCTGAATCATCTACCAAACCACACAGTTGTCTATTTTGGGCTGCCTGGGTAACGACTGGTATTGCTGCATTGAGCGGCGGCTATTCCCAATTTATACGTTACCGCCACGCGCCAAGAATCAGCAACGCTCGCTCTAAATTTTGGCGAGGGGTTTTTGCAGGCCGAAAGCATAACCAGAACAGGAAATAGATATTGCATGGGCTTTGGCAGTGACAATATGACATTCACCGACCCGGACTATCAGCCGTTTGCCATCACAAACGACTGAAAGGGTAGTCTAAATAATCTTGATTTTAAGAGGAAAACTTCAACAATCGAACAGTGCCAAATAGACTTACAATCAGCTGAATCTAGGTTACACGGACACCTTTTTTCTTATGATGCTCGCGTGGTTGATTTGGATGTTCGCCGCAGTTTGAGGGGCCCCACCGTGTTATCGCTAAACTCCGTATTGAGTAATACGCTGCAGCGAAACCGGTGATAACCACCGACTAATGTCTGAATAATGGCACAGGCCTTCCGACCGGCAGTAACTTCAGTTGGCGTCCATGTTTACGACCAAGTTCGTCGAGCCGCTCAATCACCTCATTTACGCTACGGTGCCAAGGGACTAGCTGCGGGGCAGCCCGCATGCGGGTACTTAGCGGAAGCGTCAAATTGTCCCAGTGAATGGCCATCACACGCTGAGGGTCAACAGGCTCAATGACATGCTTCCAGTAATCGGCCACATAATTATCACTCTGAGCGCCGAGCCCTCCAATGCCGAGAAAAACCACATCAGCATCGAACGACTCAAGAACGTTTTCTCGATATCCAGCACTGCCCTGAATAAGCGCCCTCCCTTGGGGATGTGCGATATGAATGGTATAGAAAGGCCCTGACCTGTAATCAAACTCCGTTGCAGGTGGCGCTAGCGGAGCTTTAATACGCTTACCCAGCAGCTTGTTGCGAGTACCAGGCAACGGCACATGCTCAGTCTCAATGAAAGTCACTTCAAAATCACCGAGACTAAGTGGTACGTTGGGCTTGATAACAACAACTCGATCTTTAGGCACCCCTCCGCCTTGGGCAATATTAGCCGTAGACTCTGAACCCAACACCATTGCGCCTGTCGCATTCGCGACTACTGCAACATCCATTGCGTGGTCGTAGTGCGAGTGCACTGTAAGCACAGCACCCAACTCTCCCTTAGCGGCAATTCCAGCACTTACCAGACCATCGGTAATTCTACTGATGTTGGGCCGAATTTTTTGTCGGAGTAATAGCTTATGCAGCGGGGGACGACTGAAAAAACCATCCACCAGCAACGCGTTCTTACCATCTTGTATTAGCAGCGTCGATACACCGAAATACGACACAGTCACTTCAGTGCTAGTTTGAGGTTGCTCGGTAATAACAAGCTCCGGCCAACGCTCCAATACGAACGGGCCGCGAAATACACTGCACCCCATCATAGCGACTAACATCGCGACACCGAACCCTCGGAGCGAGATAGACCACGCTGTACTAAGCATTCTGAAATTCATACATAACTCCCGGTTCTTTGCATCTCGTACAACAAATAATAGAGTGTGCAGAATTGGTCTCATAAATATTCGAATTTGTGGTCGTGCAGGTCAACGCAAGCACTTTACCCGTCAACACTACCACTAGGAACTCAACGGGCCTAAGCAATGGCAATGGCAACTTCATAGCGTTCGACGAAATTTCAACGACCAGCGATTCAGCCGCCGTCCACACACCATAGCTCAGCAACACCACCATCGCCCCTGTAACGGTTACAGCCAGCAGGTTCTCCGGGTTAGTTACTGAACAGACTGCCAACTGGACGTATGCCTATCTGGATATCACTGAGCCGGGTGCGGGTATTTGAACGGGTACGGATACTTTTACGGCTATCGCACCGTAGCAAAGTGCTAGACACTGAGAGCCAGCCAAAATACCCCAGCTATCTCAATGGCCAAAACGTGGCCATCTTGCGCAAATATAAAATTACCGGTTTATTCGACAAATGGTTGCCAGCGGAAAACCTTATTAAAGTAAAAGCTAATTATCTACAGTTCATTTAGCAACCCTAGCAGCCAATACATATGAGCCATAGAAATTGCAATTAACTGATTCCACTAGTTAAATTTTCAGAAAAAGCAAACCACTCCACCGTTCAAAGACAGCTAAAGCTATCAACTCCTATTGCCAGCCAGCCTCCGGCCACTAATGGCCACAAATTCCCAAGTGTGACTCCCTTACTAGCAAATCTAAACTGGCAGCGTATTAATTATCGCATCGACAAAGCTGGTTCACCGCATCAATAAATAGACAAATAGCTGAGCCATCGACTTGTTAGAACTGAAACGAAAACAAGGAAACGTTTCATGGGGACTTATCAAATCAACCAACGCGGCAGCTCTGCCGTTAGCGAAAGCGCGACTTTGCCTTTTAGCATTTCGCCGCCAAACCTCACACGAATTCAAAACCGCGTCTCGGCAGTAAGTTACTTGCAAGTTGTAACCCATTTGGGGGATGCGGGGCTGGCAGTCGACGGTTATCGTTTTGGAGTTCGGCGAAGCGGGTAAGTGAACAGGCAATTATTTTTACTCTGACCCCAATTACTTAAAAGAAAGGAGATTCCGATGAAGAGGGATCAAATATCTAGCGTCTTTGTAAACATTGTAATCCTTGGAAGCACAAAGCAAGGTCAGACCCTCAAACTCCGTGGCCAAAGGGCGCTGCCCCCTTTAGCTCTTATTGTCCTTGCAGTGACGCTGACCGGCTGCGCGAATCTGAAGGCTGTTTCAGACTTTTCTACATCAGGCGCCGAGGTCATGACGGACGTGCAGAAATCGTACGCCTCGACAAACAACGTCTGCGACAGGATGGTGTTAAGCGAACAAATCAGGCACACATCACTTTCTGCAGAACTTTGTGTCTCACTGAAAAATGTACTGGAAAAAAATTCACTCAGAACCAAGGCAATCCAGGGTTACCTTCAGGCCATGGCCGCTCTGGCAAAAGATGGCGAATACAAGGTCGATAAAAGCCTTGACGAACTTGCTGAAAAAGCATCTGCCATTGGGCTATCGGATGCGAGCTCGATTGCCAACATTATCAAGCCAATCGCAAACGCCTTTATATACGCCTACCAGAAGAAAGTACTGAAGGAGGTGATTGTCGCAAGGAATGCAGATTTCGCTACCTTAGCTGATGCAATAAACATTGCTATGCAAGCAAGCGCTGATCAAATCGGAGCGTACAAAGAGGATCGTGAAAAAGAACTCGGATTTCTCGAAGATCAGCTCAAAAGCCAACGTTCAAAGAATCCCGAGCCTCCTAAGCCAATCGCAAGAGTTCCGGTTGAATACGCGATTCTGTCACTGAAAAAGGACATTGCTTCGCTCAAGGAATTCAAAGATGCTTCCGCCAAACTGGCCAAGGGCGTTAGTGAGCTGAAAACCAAACATCAAAAGCTCGCAGCTGATTCAACTGACATATCGAGCAAGGACATAATAGTAGAAATGAGGGCGCTCTACGATACGATCAAAGAAGCCCGCAAGGCATTCGAAGAAGCTAACGGAGGCGAACTATAATGTCTGGGGAAATCAAACCAAGTACTATCCTGGATCTGGCTAATGCACTTTCTGGGGCAAGTGCTCGATACCAAGACTACCTGATCGCTTCTGACTATTCGCCAGAAAACAAGGCGAAGCTGCAGCAGAAAGCATTGGAGATGTCATCTGATGCACTGAAGCTCAGAGTGCTGGCTATCGAGATGGCCAATACTGGTTCTGAAGCTGCCATGAAGAGCATCCAGAGAGGAACCAATCACCTTGAGGACGCTGCGAAAAAGCTACGAACCCTGAATAAAGCGATTAACCTAGCGAGTGAAATAATCGATTTTTCGGCTGCTGTCTTTCTTGCCGTGAACGGAAAACCAGGAGGCCTTGTCGCCGCAGCCAAAGAGTTGATTAAGGCAGCGGAAGCTGTCTCTGAATAAATAAGACCCACCAAGGTGGGGATCACAGAAGCGGTTCAGCTAACGGGGTGAACTCGGCAAAAAACCGCTAGCCATTCAACAAGGCTCACAAACCGGCCCTTACGAATTAGCCCAACTAAAAGCCGGCGAAACCCAATGCCTGAACGTCGCCTACAAAAGCCGCGGCATGCAACGCTGGCAGTATCAACCCACCGGCAGCGAGCGACGAGTGAAAAACCTCGATGTGATAGTCACCACAAATTTTG